>NZ_JBZWJL010000002.1:0-192148 GCF_058680895.1 Caulobacter sp. GSs2
TTTACAGGCTTCTGAAGGCCCATGACCTGATCACCAGCCCGGCCTTCATCGTCATGAAGGCCGCCAAGGCGTTCACCGACAAGACCACGGCGCCCAACCAGATGTGGCAGACCGATTTTACCTACTTCAAGATCATCGGGTGGGGCTGGGTGTATCTGTCGACGATCCTGGACGACTTCTCGCGCTACGTCATCGCCTGGAAGCTGTGCACGACTATGAAGGCGGGGGACGTCACCGACACGCTGGAACTGGCGCTCAGCGCATCAGGCTGCGACCAGGTCAGCGTCCGGCACAAGCCGCGTCTGCTGTCGGATAACGGCTCAAGCTACATCTCGGGCGAACTGGCCGACTGGCTGGGCAAGCAGGAGATGAAACACGTCCGGGGCGCGCCCTACCATCCCCAGACCCAGGGCAAGATCGAGCGCTGGCACCAGACCCTGAAGAACCGCATCCTGCTGGAGAACTACTATCTGCCCGGCGACCTGGAGGCCCAGATCGGTGCCTTCATCGAGCACTACAACCACGCCCGCTATCACGAGAGCCTGGACAACGTCACGCCGGCCGATGCCTACTTCGGCCGGGCAGCCGACATCCTGCGCCGCCGCGCCAGCGCCAAGCGTCAGACCCTCGAACATCGGCGCTTGCAGCACCGCAAAATCGCCGCCTAGATATCAACCCAAGACGAGGCCAACCCTCCGCTAAATCCGCAGCCCGACTGTCTCAAAACTTCTGACGACGTACACTCAGCCGCCGTGTCGATCTTTTTCATGCGGTCGCTCCATAGACAAACCCGCCGAGTTGAAAGCCCATCAACACGAAGCCTGCGGTCATGATTGCGGCGTTCGCCGCAACCGAGGTCCGGCCAAAGCCGGGCAAGCGTCGCCAAATGAGAATGAGGACAAGCATCGCGCTTAGCGCGATCAACTGCCCGATCTCAACACCAACATTGAAGGCGATCATGTTGGTCAGCAGACCGTTTGATGGAGGATTGAGCGCCTGCAGCTTGGTGGCTAGGCCAAAGCCATGGAACAGTCCGAAGATAAACACAGCCGCGCGCGTGTCGGGCTGGACGCCAAATAGCGTCTTGAAGCCGCCGAGATTGTCGAACGCTTTGTAGACGACCGAAAGCCCGATGATGGCGTCGATTAGATGGGAGTCTACTTCGATCCGTCCGAGCACACCCGCCAGCAGGGTGAGCGAGTGCCCGAGCGAAAATAATGTCACGTAAAGGGCGACGTGTTTTATCCGGTAAAGGAAGAAAACAACGCCGAGGATGAATAGCAGGTGGTCGTATCCGGTCACCATGTGCTTGGCGCCGAGGTAAAGGAACGGGATGATGTCGGGTCCATTCGTCGTTGCGACGAAGGTGGCGTCCTTGCCGTCGATCCCGTGCGCGAACGCGCCGCCAAAGCCACTGACGCTCGCCAAGGCGATGAAGAACCCAAGCAGGAGCAAGGGGGGCCTGCAGGCTGTCGTGGTTCGAGCGCTCACGAGATTCCTCGGAATGTTGGGCGGCCGGCCGAGCCGGCCGCCTTGACTTGAGAATTTAGCTGGCGCGCCCTGCCTGGATGACGACGTCGATCGCAGCAAGGTCGTCAACGCTGTCTCCGAAGCCCGTGACCTGTACGGTCTGGCCGATCTTGAGGTCCTTGATCGCAAGTTTCTGATTGCCCGATGTGACCCGCGTCTCCTTATCAACGGTGAGCGTGATCACTTGGCCATTGCTGGCGGTGACCTTGATCGACTGCGCGGTGACCGCGTTGATTTTGCCTGAAACGGTGTAGTCTTCGTGTGCGAATGTCGGGCCGGCCATTAAAAGAACAGCTGCGGCGGTAAAGGCGGCAATTTTCGAACGCATGGGCTTCTCCTAGTTGTATGGCCTGCCAGACATCTGACCGCCCTGTGGAAGATCTGCTCTCGTTTGGCGGGTTTCGGGCCTAAATGCCGACAACGGCGCCTATCACTATCTCCGCCCCCGACGGCTGGATGAAGAATTCGACAAGGAGCGCGATGGCCTCTTGGCGCGAACAGCCAAGTCGTTAAGCGTTCGGTCGATAACCGGCTGAAATACGCGCTTAAACCGCCTCTTCATCACCGCTGGCAGCAGGCCTTTAAACCTGACGCGATGGCGGATGTGTGTCGCCCCGGTCGCCCAAGCAAATGCGTAATGCATCTCGATGATTAGTAGCCAAGGCATCCCAAACCGCCAGGAAAGCTCGCCAGCTTCATGGTTTGTGTCGACACGTCCCGGAAAGGACCAGATTTTTTCCTGGCTGCTTTTGAACGCGACGCGAATGTTATAATTTATCCTTTTTGGGTCATCCGGGTCTTCTGTAATCGTAGCCGCACTCGTCCACTTTGGGTATGAAGAGAATTCCGTCAATATTGCGCGAATAGTAGAGGTCGGAGCTTTAACTGTGATTTCGCTCAAGAGTTCGTACATGCAAGTTTGAGGCCTCCTTTATTAGGTGACGGTCACACGAGCCTTTTTAGGCCGTCAAAGTCGCCGGTCACTTTGAGAGTGACTGTGACCGGCTTTCCGGCTCGGTTGCGCCAGAACCAACCGTGCGAACCATCGAACGCGGCGGTGAGATTTCCTTCTGCACGGCTTTCCGAGCCCTTGCCGTAGGCATGGTACGAAATCCCGGCTCCGTCGCCGTGGGTGTCGAAATTCAGCTTTGGGCCATCAGTGACCCAGACATAGGTCACAGAAGCGCCCCTACGCATTTTCGCCTTGATTTCGACGCCCTGGCCGGGAGCGAGGGTCAACGTCATCTCTTCGGCTTTGGCGTCAGACGCAGCTGAGGCCGGTACGCTCGGCTGGGTGGGGGCCGGGGCGGGTGCGGGGGATGGTTTTGGAGCGGCCGGGGCCGGCACGTCCGACGCGGAAGCTAGGGTCGCGGGGGCAGCCGTGGCCAGGGCTTCCTGTTCTGCCTCCCGGGCGATGGCCATCTTCACGGTCCCCATCTCTGTTAGGCCAAGTAGCCGCCCAACTCCCGTTGGATCCACCGCGTATTCGGCCGGAAGCACAACAGTGACCAAAAGGGCAGCCGCGACGCCTACCGCGATGACGGTGGAGCGGAGCAGTTTGTTGGTCGTTGGCAATTCAGCAGGGTCGGGTTTTTGGGAATTGTACATGGTTTGATCTCCGGTCAGGCTACGCAGTAGCCGACGAGTTGGTAGCCGGTAAGGACGAAACCAGCGGTCATGAGGACGACGTTGGCGGTGTAGGCATGGGTCCAGAACCCAGAGGTTCGGCGCCAAAAACCCATGGCGATCAGGATGGCGCTGAGCGCGAGGATCTGGCCAAGCTCAACGCCGATGTTAAAGGCGAGGAGGTTGACGAGGAGACCGTCTGGGGAGAGCTGAAAATCTTGCAGCTTGGTCGCCAGGCCAAAACCGTGGAAGAGGCCAAAAATAAGGGTGGCGGCCTTTGTGTTGGGCTGTACCCCGAACCAGCGCTGGAAGGCGCCCAGATTGTCGAGCGCCTTGTAGACCACAGAGAGGCCAATGATCGCGTCGATCAAATAGGCGCTGACATTGACGCCCATCATCACGCCCAGCAGCAGTGTGACCGAGTGACCTACTGCGAACATGGTCACATACAGGCTGACGTCCTTGAGGCGGTAGAGGAAGAAGATCACGCCGAACAGGAACAGCAGATGGTCATAGCCAGTGATCATGTGCTTAGCGCCGAGGTAGACGAACGGCATGAACAGGACGCCAGAGCTCTCTTGAATGTAGCCCTTGTCGCCTTCGGCAACGCCGTGGGCGAAAGCCTGGGAGGCGAGGCCGGTCAAAAGCAGTAGACCCAGACCGAGCCACAGGCGTTTCGACCAAACTGGAAAGGTGGTTGGCGGCATGGAGGATCCTTGGAATCTGGAGATCATGTTGCTGCCACGGGGATGGCGGCGAGGAAGCGCCGGCGGATCCAGAGGCGGGCGGGCCGTTCGAAAAGTGCGTGGAGGACAGCTCCGCCCAAGACCGTCGCGAAGATGAAGGCCGCGGCCTCCGCCATCGGCATGACGTAGTTGCTGGCGCCGCCCAGCATCAGAGCGCGGGCATTTTTCCACAGCACCAATAAGGGCAGGTGCAGGAGGTAGATGGCGTAGGAGGCCTCCCCTAGGAAGAGGAGGATGGGCCAAGCCAAAGGTCCGTCGGCCCCTGCCCTCGAAAGCATGGCAAGCGCCAGAATCAGACCGCCAGCGGCAGCGACGACCAGCGGTTCTGGTGCTCTTAGGTGCATTGAGCCCAGCAGCAACAGCGCGGCGGCGAGCGTAATGAAGGTTGCAGCCTTGGGGCTGAAGGTCAGCCTTTGGGAGAGGTGAAAGAGGGCCACCCCGCCCAGGAAGGTGGGCAGGATTCTCAAGACCCCGAGGTTGAACTCTGCGTGCAGCAGAGCATCGTCGAAGAACATGCGGTAAGCGGCGTCCAAAGCGATGAACAACAGCCCGCTCAGCGCCAGGAGTACCAACGGACGGGGGCGCAGGGCGAGGCCGATTCCAGCGAAAAGAGGGAACAGCAAATAGGCTCCCCACTCCGCCGATAGCGACCAGGATGGACCGTTCCATTCCACGGGCGTGGTGGTTGGCGCCCAGGCGTGAACCAGAAGCGCCGTTCGCAGCAGACCGCTCAGAGAGTAGTTTTCAGGATCGAAGGACTCGCCGACGATGGTGGCCGTCAGAGCGATGGCGACCATCATCAGCAGGATCACCAGATGCGCCGGATAGATCCGGGCCAGCCGGGCAATAAGGAACCGGCGATGACTATAGCGGCCCGTCTCGACCTCACGGGTGTAGACGTGAGCCAAGACAAAGCCGGAGAGGATGAAAAATACGTCCACCCCGAGGCGCGCCCGTTCAATAACACCAGTGTAGTCCGCCGTAGGCCACGCCCAGGTGAGCTGGAGGTGAAACAGCACCACTCCCAGCGCCAGGAGGATCCTGACGCTGGTTAGAGCTGGCAGATCTGTTGCTCCAGAAACCGGAGCGCTCGGAGTCACGCCACTGCCTCCGCCGGCGCGCGCCTGCGACCTAGGTGAGTGTGCACTAGGCTGTAGAGGGCTGGCAGGACCAGCAGGGTGAGGATCGTCGAGGAGATGATCCCGCCGATCACGACCGTGGCCAGCGGTCGCTGAACCTCGGCCCCCGCCCCGACATTGAGCGCCATGGGAACAAAGCCGAGGCTGGCCACCAGGGCGGTCATTAGCACTGGACGAAGCCGGGTCAGCGCGCCTTCGCGGATCGCACGGTCGAGGGGCGCGCCCTCCGCAATCAGACTGCGGATGAAAGTCACCATGACCACGCCATTCAGCACGGCCACGCCCGAAAGCGCGATGAAGCCAACCCCAGCCGAGATCGAGAGCGGTAGTCCGCGCATCATCAGCGCGGCCACCCCCCCGGTGAGCGCAAGCGGCACGCCGGAGAACACCACAGCGCTGTCCTTCCAAGAGCGGAACAGGGCAAACAGCAGACCGAAGATCAGCAGGAGAACCGCCGGCACGACCAACTGGAGGCGTTTAGCGGCTGAGATCAGCTGCTCGAAGGTCCCGCCGTAAGTCACCCAATAGCCCGCCGGGACGGTTACCTGCGCGCCCACCTTCTGCTGCACCTCGGCGATAAAGGAGCCGAGGTCCCGATCACGGACGTTGGCGGTCACCACGATGCGGCGTTTTCCGTTTTCGCGGCTGATCTGGTTGGGTCCTTTAGTCAGCTCGATCGAGGCGACCTCACTCAGGGGCACGAACTGTCGGGGCTGGCCTTCACCCGCTGGCAGCGGCACCTGTAGCCGGCCGATGGCGTCGGTGTTCGACCGAATGTCCTCGGGCAGCCGCACCACCACGTCGAAGCGGCGGTCGCCTTCGAAGATCTGTCCCGCCATGGTCCCGCCCATCGAGGTGGCGATGACCTGCTGCACATCGTCGATGCTCAAGCCGAGCCGGGCCAGGGCCGCTCGGTCGGGGGTAATCTGCAGGACTGGCAGACCGGTGATCTGCTCGGTCTGCGGATCAGCGGCGCCTTCGACACCGCCGACAATCCCCTCGATTTCGGCCCCGAGCTTGAGGAGTTCGTCCAGGTCGTCGCCGAAGATCTTGATGGCGACGTCCGCTCGGACCCCGGACAATAGCTCATTAAACCGCATCTGGATCGGCTGGGTGAACTCGTACTTGCTCCCGGGCACTTGATTGACCGCAGCCTCCATCTCCTCGACGAGCTTGCCCCGCGGTTTGCGCGGATCAGGCCAGTCCTTGCGGTCCTTGAGCATGATGAAGGTGTCAGCGACCGACGGTGGGACCGGGTCGGTGGCCACCTCGGCGGTGCCGATCTTCGCCACCACCCGCTCGACTTCCGGGAACTTGGAAATACGGGCCTCCAGCGCTGTCTGCATGGAGATCGCCTGACTGAGACTGGTGCCGGGGATGCGCAAGGCGTGCATGGCGATGTCACCCTCGTCGAGGTTGGGCACGAATTCCGACCCCATGCGTGAGGCGCCGAATCCGGCGATCGCAACAAGGGCGACGGCGAGAACCACCATCAGGGTTCGGGCTCGCATAGCGAAGTCGAGGGCCGGCTGGTAGCCGATCCGCGCCCAGCGCATCAGGAAGCTCTCTTGCTCCTGGACCTTGCCAGTGACGAACATGGCGACCGCGGCCGGCACGAAGGTCAGAGACAGGACGAGCGCGGCGGTGAGCGCGATCACCACGGTGATCGCCATCGGATGGAACATCTTCCCCTCGACACCGGTGAGAGCGAAGATCGGCACATAGACTAGGGTGATGATCATCACCCCGAACAGGGAGGGGCGGATCACCTCGCTGGAGGCCGAGGCCGCCAGAGAGAAGCGTTCGTCACGGTTTAGAAGCCGACCCAAACGGTGTTGGGCCTCGCCGAACCGGCGAAGGCAGTTTTCAACGATGATAACGGCGCCATCGACGATCAGGCCGAAGTCCAGGGCGCCCAGGCTCATCAAGTTGCCAGACACGCCGAACCTCACCATGCCGGTGATGGTCAGCAGCATTGTGAAGGGTATGATCGCTGCGGTGATCAGAGCCGCTCGGATGTTCCCGAGCAGCAGGAACAGCACCAAGATAACCAGCAGCGCCCCTTCGAGCAGGTTCTTCTCGACCGTCTCGATCGCCCGATCGACAAGATTGGTGCGGTCATAGACCGGTGATGCGGTGACTCCGTCCGGCAGAGCCTTTGCGGCCTCATCCAGGCTGGCCGCGGCGGCCTGGGCCACCACACGGCTGTTTTCGCCAGCGAGCATCAAGACTGTGGCGAGCACCGTCTCGCGGCCGTTCTCGGTGGCCGCGCCAGTGCGCAGTTCCTGGCCCATGCCGACGTCGGCCACTTCGGCGACGCGGATCGGGACGCCGCCCCGGGTGGCGATGACGATCTGGGACAAGTCCTCGCGGGTGGAGGCTTGGCCAGGGACGCGGATCAGGTACTGCTCGCCGGAGCGCTCGACATAGCCGGCGCCCACATTGGCGTTGTTGCGCTCAAGCGCCTCGACCACCTCTGACATGGTGATCCCATAGGCCGCGAGGCTCTCGGGGCGCGGCGTGACGTGGTACTGCCGTTCGTAACCGCCGATCGTGTTGACCTCGGTCACGCCCTTGGTGTTGCGCAGCTGGGGCCGGATCACCCAGTCCTGTAGGGTGCGCATATCTTCGGTCGTGTAGGGCTGACCGTCGGGCCGCCGAGCGCCGGGCTTGGCCTCGATCGTGTACATGAAGATCTCGCCGAGGCCAGTGGCGATTGGGCCAAGCTCCGGCGTAATCCCGGGCGGGAGCTGGCTGAGCGCGTTTTGCAGACGCTCGTTCACCAACTGCCGGGCGAAGAAGATGTCGGTGCCGTCGTCGAAAATGACGGTGACTTGGGAGAGACCGTAGCGCGAGACCGAGCGCGTGTACTGAAGGCCCGGCACGCCCGCCACGGCGGTCTCGACCGGGAAGGTGATGCGCTGTTCGGCCTCAAGCGGAGAATAGCCCGGGGCCTCAGTGTTGATCTGAATCTGGACGTTGGTGATGTCCGGTGTGGCGTCGACCGGCAGGCGCTGGAAACTCCAGACGCCGACTGCGGCCGAGACCAGGACAATGGCCATGACGAGCCATCGGAAGCGGATGGACTGAGCGATGATGCGTTCAAGCATGGTCTGCGCGCTCCCTAGTGGTCATGGCTCGCGCCGGACTTTTCGATGTCCGCGCGAATGAGGAAGGCGCCTGCGCTGACGTACTCGGTCCCGGGCTCAAGCCCGCCGAGCACCTCAGTCCACTCGTCGGTCCGTCGCCCCAACTCGAGCATCCGAACCTCGTAGGTGTCGCCGACCTTAGCGTAGACGACCGTGAAGTCCCGGAAGGGCTGCAGCGCCTTGGTGCGGACCGCGAGCGGGACGCTCCCCTCCCCGACCTGAACAGCGCCCTGGACGCCCAGGCCTGGGCGCCATACGCCATCCTGGAACGGTAACTCCACGTGGGCGACGAGCGTCTGGCTGACGGGATCGGCCGTTGGCAGTATGGCCTCGATCACACCTGTGGCCCGGTGAGCGCCGGCTTGGCTGACGACCTCGACCCGTTGACCGACCCGGACGCGCTCGGCGTCCTTCGGGTAGAGGAAGAACTCGGCGTGCAGCCGCGTCGGATCACCAATGGTCAGCATTGGATCCGTTCCGGCCATCGTCCCGACGTTGACCGTCTTGGTCAGAATTACCCCTGAGATCGGGGCGGTGATTGAATAGGTTTGTAGGCTCTCGCTCGACTCTACTCGCGCCAAAACCTGGCCCCGCTTCACACGCTGCCCAAGGGAGGCGTTGAGAGCGACGACCCGACCCGGGTAGCGAGCAAAGACCTCACTCTGTCCTTCGGGAGTAATCTCAACACGGCCGGACAACGGGAGTGTCTCGCCGAGCAAGGCGGCCCCGGCCCGCTCGGTCTTCACACCGCCAGCTCTCGCGGCGTCGGCCTTTATCACCGTGCGGCCTTCATAGGATTGGTAGGTCCATGCGGAGCGAGATCCGCCTCGCGTCGCTGTGATGCTTACGTCGAACGAGTGAGGTTCGAAGACCACTGCCGGACTAGCCAAATAATCGGCCTCGGGCGTGAAGGTGAAGCGATCGATCTTCGGACCCAGACGGGTAAGCGCGATCAAAACCTGGACCTGGCGCGGATCCAGCGGCTTGTCCTTCAAATAGGGATACAGGCGGAACAGCGGCTCAGGCCCCTCTTCATAGAGGGTCACCTCAAGGCTGAAATCTCCGTCGCGCAGCAGACGACCGTTATGGGGCCCGCGTTCGAACTCAGCTGCACCAGCCTCGGCGCCGGCTTCGGTTTTGGGAGTCTTGGAGCCATCGCCACAGCCGACAATGAGGCATGCAGAGAGGATGAGGGCGAAAGGCGCAATGCGCCTGCTTTGGACGGGCGTCATTAGCGGGTCTCCGCAGTCTGGGTCTGAATATAGCTAGCCTGACGGCCGGTAAGCCGATCGAGAGCGGCTTGATCAAGGTGGTATTGGCGCAAAACGTTGACGCGACGAGCCCGTGCGTCGGCGAGCGCCCGCTCGGCCTCGGTAACGTCTAGATAGCTGAAGCCGCCGCGATTGAACCCGTCGCGCACCTGCTCAACTGCCCTCATCGCTGGGGGAATGACTTCAGTCCGGATTCGCTCGACCTCGGTCGTGCCCGACAGGATCCGGGCGACCAGTTGAGCGATCTCGCGTTCTCTGACGGATCGTGCTGCCTCAATGTCGGCTTCAGCGGCATTCCGCTCGGCCTGAGCGCGCTCAATTCCCGATCGATTGGTATCGAAGCGCCGCAGCGGGATAGTGCCGCCGACGATGAAGGCGAGATTATTTCCATCGCCGAGGTAGCGGACCCCGGCGCGGACGGTTGGGTCAACAACGGCCCGGGATTGTTCGAGGCGGATATTAGCGACGGCTACGTCCCGTTCAGCCTCAAGGAGCGCGAGGTCTGCGACTGTCAGAGTGGCCGGGACCACAGGTCCCTTGGCCTCAAAGAACGGCTCGAGGGCTAAGCGGAACTCCTGCCCGCCACCCCAGAACCGGGCGAGCTCAACACGGGCGTTGCGGGCGCGATCCTGAGCTTGGTCACGCGCGATCTGCGCTTGAGCCGTCATCATGTCGGCCCGGGAGCCAGCGAAGAGTGGGTCGCGCGCAGCCTTCACCCGCCGATCAATGTCGGTTTGAGACCGGTGAGCGGCGATGAAGCGAGCTTGGGCAATAAGCAGATCGGCCTCGGCTGCCGCCGCCTCAGCGTAGGAAACTTGGACATCCCGCAGGAGATCGAGTGTGCGCACCGCGCGCCGTAGCCGGGCGACCTCGACTTCAGCCCGCGCTCGCCCAGTGCGGGCCTCACGCTTGCCGCCCCGTTCAAGGGTCTGCTGGTAACTGACCGTCGCTTCCGTCCGGTCGAGGAGGGAATAGGCGCCGGTCCCGGCGAAATTCTCCAGCTCCACCCCCAGCGTAGGATTAGGCCCTACCCCGGCTTGACGTTGATTGGCCTGCGCCGCCGCAACACGGGCCTCCGACCCGGCGAGGGTCGGATCTGCGGCCGCTGCTTTGGTCAGCGCTTCGGTCAGGCTGAGCGCGGGTGGCGCGGTCTGCGCCTTCGCCGTCGTTAAGTTGACGAGGCTGAGTGCGAGCATGGCCGTAGCGGCCATGCTCAGTCGCGCGTTGGCGCGACACCGGAATTTGAATGACATGTGTCTCTCGAAGCATGGGTGATCAGGCGCGCACGGCCTGATTGCCGCGCTACGTCAGGCGAAGATTTCGAGAGGGGTTCTTGGAGGGCGCTCTAGGCCCAGGATCATTCCTGAAGCTGGTGGCGCCTCGTTGGGCGAAGGCATCGACAAAGCCTGCGCTAAAATTACCAAGGTGGCGACATCGCGAGCAAGGGTAGCGATCTGAGGACCGTCACCGTGATGGTGGTGCGAGGGTCCGTCCTGAGAGACGTCATCGACCGCGCTGACCTGCTCGTCATGATCCACTTGATGGTCGAGGTGGTCGTCGTGTCCAAGATGAACTTCGCCGCCAAGAGAGGAGGCAGGGTGGTCAGCCATCTGACTATGCTGAACTTGATCCATCGTAGCGGTGATTGATTGTGAGGCGAGCACAGCCATCAACGCCACGCACAGCGTGGCGAGGAACGACCTCAGCTTTCTGGCTCGCAGAGCTATCACCCGTTAGCACTCCCAGTGTCCGCTACTAGGCTGTGTGGCTCTTGAACGCAAGGGTGCGGGGCTGGCATGCGACTATACGCCTCCCCGCGGCCAGCGAGGGTGAAGATCGTCGATCACGAAGGGGTGCTGGTGCCCCGCAGGTGCGTTAGACGGCTCGCCCTCGCGTAGGTGCGAATGCTGAGGCGGCAGGTCGGGGTGTAGGTGCGCGAGTTGCTCTGGGTCTATCGCCGGCCAGGTCCTGAGTGCGACGATGACGCCGGCAAGGCTCAAAGCGGAGAGCGCTACTAGCGTCGGCGCCATTCCAAAAGCTGCCCCAAGGGAGCCTGCTACGGTGTAGGTTAGCAGCCAGCAGCCGTGTGACAGCGCGAACTGCGCGGCGAAAACGGCGCTGAGGTCATCGGGAGCCGCGGATCGACGCAAAAGACGCCCCGACGGGGTCAGGACGTGTACGTCGTCAGAAGTTTTGAGACAGTCGGGCTGCGGATTTAGCGGAGGGTTGGCCTCGTCTTGGGTTGATATCTAGGCGGCGATTTTGCGGTGCTGCAAGCGCCGATGTTCGAGGGTCTGACGCTTGGCGCTGGCGCGGCGGCGCAGGATGTCGGCTGCCCGGCCGAAGTAGGCATCGGCCGGCGTGACGTTGTCCAGGCTCTCGTGATAGCGGGCGTGGTTGTAGTGCTCGATGAAGGCACCGATCTGGGCCTCCAGGTCGCCGGGCAGATAGTAGTTCTCCAGCAGGATGCGGTTCTTCAGGGTCTGGTGCCAGCGCTCGATCTTGCCCTGGGTCTGGGGATGGTAGGGCGCGCCCCGGACGTGTTTCATCTCCTGCTTGCCCAGCCAGTCGGCCAGTTCGCCCGAGATGTAGCTTGAGCCGTTATCCGACAGCAGACGCGGCTTGTGCCGGACGCTGACCTGGTCGCAGCCTGATGCGCTGAGCGCCAGTTCCAGCGTGTCGGTGACGTCCCCCGCCTTCATAGTCGTGCACAGCTTCCAGGCGATGACGTAGCGCGAGAAGTCGTCCAGGATCGTCGACAGATACACCCAGCCCCACCCGATGATCTTGAAGTAGGTAAAATCGGTCTGCCACATCTGGTTGGGCGCCGTGGTCTTGTCGGTGAACGCCTTGGCGGCCTTCATGACGATGAAGGCCGGGCTGGTGATCAGGTCATGGGCCTTCAGAAGCCTGTAAACACTGGCTTCCGAGACGAAGTAACCCTGACTGTCGGTGAAGCGCACCGCCAGCTCCCGCGGGCTCAACTCCGAGTGCTCCAGGGCCATCTCCAGGATCGCGGCGCGAACATCCTCGGGGATGCGGTTCCACACTCGGCCGGGGCGTCCTGGGCGGTCTTCCAGGGCCTCGGGGCCGCCGGTCTGGTAGAGATCATACCAGCGATAGAAGGTGGCCCGGGGCACGCCGATCTGCGCGAGCGTCCGGCGCACGGGCAGGCTCGATTGCTCGACCAGGCGGATGATCTCGATCTTTTCGCAAGCCGGATATCTCATTCCCCGTCGCCCCCATCGGCGATCATGCTTTTTTTGAGCAGGCGGATTTCGAGCGCCTGTTCGGCCACCACCTCTTTCAGGGCCGTCGATTCGCGCCGCAGGTCCTTGACCTCGTCCGTGGTCGCGGCCCGGGCTGTATCGCCCGCCAGGCGGCGCTTGCCCGCCTCCATGAACTCCTTGGACCACACGTAGTACAGGCTCTGGGCGATGCCTTCCTTGCGGCAGAGCTCAGCGATGCTGTCTTCCCCGCGCAGCCCGTCCAGCACGATCCGGATCTTGTCTTCCGCCGAGAAATGCCGGCGCGTCGCACGCCGGATATCCTTCACCACCCGCTCACCGGGCGTCGCCTTCGCGGCCAAGGGTTCTGGTCTCATCTTCGTTCCTTCGTCACTACGACGAGACCAAAACCCTCCTCTAAACGGAACCCTCAATCTGTCTCATGGGTGCTGACGGCGGACAAAGGCTGCGGCGAGAATTTCGAAGCGGCGATAGCCGAACGAACGCTTGTCATCCGGCTTGCGCGCCCCGATCTTGATCGCCGCCAAGGCGATGGCCAGAGCAGCGGCGTCGGTGAACATGTGAGCGGCGTCCGACAGCAGCGCCAAGCTGTTGAAGACGACCCCGGCAATCACTTCGGCGATCAGGAAGCTCGTCGTCAGCCCAAGGGCAATGGCCAGCATCTTGCCGTTGGTTTGGCCGGCGGCGTGATCGTGGCTTGGTCCAGCGCCCATGCTCTTCTCCAGTGAGGCTCGGGTGATAACGAACGGCGCGCCGGTTGGAGCCAGCGCGCCGCCCATCGGCTAGTAGTGGTGGCGGTGGCCGCCGTAGCGGACCACTTCGACCTTCTCCAGCGTTACCAACCCGATTTCGTCATCGGGCTGCAGCGTGGCGATAAATGCCCGCAACGAGGTCTCGACATCGACGATCTCGACGACGACCGGCAGGTTCGGCGCCAGGTCGAAGGCCTTGCCGCCATGCAGGGTGCTGGAGGCGCCGTAGCCCCGCAGCCCGCGCAGGACGGTGGCGCCGGCCAGACCCATCGACCGGGCGCGTTCGACCAGGACGTCGAAGAAGCGATGATCGCCGATCATGGCGTTTTCGTCGGTATAGATCCGTAGCAGCAGTGCTTGGCCCGGGGTCATCTTAGGCTCCTTGCTCATGGGATTCCGGCGAAGGCTCGCGCAGGTCCTTGGCGGTCTTGCGCAGCACAAAACGGCAGATGGCCGGCAGGACGAACAGGGTCAGGGCCGTGGCGGTGATCAGGCCGCCGATGACCACGGTGGCCAGCGGGCGCTGGACCTCCGCCCCGGTCTCGGTGGCCAGCGCCATGGGCACAAAGCCCAGCGAAGCGACCAGACCCGTCATCATCACCGGCCGGAGCCGCTCCATGGCCCCGTCGATGATCGCCTTCTCCAACTCAAACCCAGCGGCCAAGCGCTGGCGGATGGCGGTCATCATAACCAGGCCGTTGAGCACGGCCACGCCGGACAGGGCGATGAACCCGACGGCGGCCGAGACCGAGAACGGGATGCCGCGCAGCGCCAGGGCGAATACCCCGCCGGCCAGGGCCAGGGGAATGGCCGAGAACACAGCGACAGCGGGCGCGAAGCCCCCCAGCGCCATGTAGAGCAAGGCGAAGATCAGCAGGAAGCAGAGCGGGACGACCAGGGCGAGCCGCGATTGCGCCGCCTTGAGGTTCTCGAACTGCCCGCTCCACTCTATCCACGACCCGGCCGGCAGCTTGACCTGGGCGTCGACCTTGGCCTGGGCGTCGGCGACAAACGAGCCGAGATCATTGCCCCGAACATTGGCCTGGACGACGACGCGGCGCTTGCCGTTCTCACGGCTGACCTGGTTGAGGCCCTCCGAATAGGAGAAGCGGGCGACGTCGCGCAGCGGGACCGAGAGGCGCGCGCCGCCCCCTGCCCTTTCGGGCAGCATCACGGGTAGCGCTCCGACCGCGTCCAGATCGTTGCGAGTGGCGTCAGGAAGCCGCACGACGATGTCGAAGCGCCGGTCGCCCTGGAAGACCAGGCCGGACTCGCGCCCGCCCATGGCCACCGCCAGGGTGTCGGCGACCTCCTCGACCGTCAGGCCCAGGCGACCGATGGCGTCGCGATCGAGCGAGACGTCCAGGGTCGGGAACCCCGAGGTCTGCTCGACCTTGACGTCGGCCGCGCCCTTGACGCTTTGCAACGCCTTGGCGATCTGGCCAGCGCTGGCGGTCATGGCGTCCAAGTCATCGCCATAGACCTTGATCGCCACATCGCCGCGCACACCGGCGATCAGTTCGTTGAACCGCATCTGGATGGGCTGGCTGAACTCGTAGACGTTGCCCGTCAGGCCTTCGAGCTTCTTCTCCATGCGGGTGACGAGCTCAGCTTTCGTCTCCTTCTTGTTGGGCCATTCGTCCTGCGGCTTGAGAATGATGAAGCTGTCGGACGCATTGGGAGGCATCGGATCGCTGGCGACCTCGGCGGTGCCGGTTTTGGAGTAGACGAACTGCACCTCCGGGAAGGTGGCGATGGTCCGCTCGATCTGCCGCTGCATGCGAAGCGACTGCTCCAGCGAGGTCGAAGGGATCCGCAGCGCTTGGACGGCCAGGTCCTTCTCGTCGAGCTGCGGCGTGAACTCCCGCCCCAGGAACGAGAAGGTGACCATGGCCACCAGGAACATGCCGACCGCCGCGCCGATCACGGGCCAGGGCCGGGCTACGGCCTTGCGCAGTAGCGGCTCGTAGCGAACCTTGGTCCAGCGGACCACGGCCACTTCCTTTTCGGCGACCTTGCCGCGGATCACCAAGGCGATCATTGCCGGGATGAAGGTCAGCGACAGCACGAAGGCTGCAGCCAGGGCCAGCATCACGGTGATGGCCATCGGCGAGAAGGTCTTGCCCTCGACGCCGGTGAAGGTCAGCAGCGGGGCGTAGACCAGCAGGATGATCGCCTGACCGTAGACGGTCGGCGAGATCATCTCGCGCGCCGCCTCGCGGGTTTCCTGAAGCCGCTCCGACAAGGTCAGCAAACGACCCTCGCGGTGCTGGCGTTCGGCCAGGCGGCGCAGGCTGTTTTCGACGATGATCACCGCGCCGTCGACGATCAGGCCAAAGTCCAGCGCGCCCAGGCTCATCAGATTGCCCGACACCCCCAGCCGGTTCATGCCGATGGCGGTCATTAGCATCGACAGCGGGATCACCAGGGCGGTGATCAGGGCGGCGCGGAAATTGCCCAGCAGCAGAAAGAGCACCACGATGACCAGCAGCGCGCCTTCGACCAGGTTCTTCTCGACGGTTTTGATGGTGGCGTTGACCAGCTTGGAGCGGTCATAGACCACCTGCACCTTGATGCCGGGTGGCAGGCTCTTGATGATCTCGGCCAATCGCTCCGCCGAAGCGCCGGCGACGGTACGGCTGTTCTCGCCGGTCAGCATCAGGACGGTGCCGACCACGACCTCTTCGCCATTCTCCGAAGCCGCGCCGGTCCGCAAACCGCCGCCGACCTTGACGGTGGCGACGTCACGCACGCGGATCGAGACGCCTTCGCGGCTGGTGACCGTGGCGTTGGCGATCTCGTCGATATTGCGCACGCGGGCGTCGGCGCGAACCAGATAGGCCTCCCCGCCGCGCTCCATGAAGTTGGCGCCGACGGCCAGGTTGGCCGCCTCCAGGGCCTTGCCAAGCTCGGTGAACGACACGCCATAGGCAGCCATGCGGGCCGGGTCGGCCTGGACGGCGAACTGCTTTTCGTAGCCGCCGATCGAGTCGACGCCGGCCACGCCGGCCACGCCGCGCATCTGCGGTCGCACGATCCAGTCTTGAACCTCGCGCAGATAGGCCGCCTGAGCGGTGGCGTCGATCAGACGCTCGCCGGTGGCGGTCAGATAGGTCCCATCCGACTGCCAGCCGGGCTCGCCGTCCTTGACCTTGGCGCCGCGACCGCCGGGGTTGTCGTAAGCAACGGTCCACATCAGCACCTCGCCCAGACCCGATGAGATCGGCCCCATGGCGGGCTGCGCGCCGTCGGGAAGGGTCTGACCTACGCCGGTCAGGCGTTCGGAGACCTGTTGGCGCGCGAAATAGAGGTCGGTGTTTTCCTTGAAGACGATGGTGACCTGGCTAAAGCCGTTGCGCGAGATCGAGCGCGTGCTTTCCAGGCCGGGGATGCCGGCCATCGCCGTCTCCACCGGGAAGGTGACGAGCTTTTCGACCTCGGCCGGGGCCAGGGCCGGGACGACGGTGTTGATCTGCACCTGCTTGTTGGTGATGTCGGGCACCGCGTCGATCGGCAGCCGCACCAGGTTGTAGACACCCAGGGCCGCGATCAGCGCCACGACGCCGATGATCGCCCATCGAGCGCGGACGGAGAAATCGAGAATCCTGCCGATCATCGCGCGGCCTCCATGGGCTCGGCTGCATGGGCGACGGGACTGTAGCGAACGACGACACGCGACACTTGCGCCGCATTGACGCCAGGAAGCTCGGCGCTGTAGCGCGCCGCCTGATTGTGGCCGCCTGCACCGAGCGAGCCGCGCCAAACGACGGACGTCGATCCGAGTCTTGCCCCCGCGACGTCATAGGCTTCGACGTCCAGGTGGCCCTGCACGCCGGTCTTCCAGTGGGGAGCCCTGCGCACGAGTCCGGACACGCTGAGGCCATCGATGTCGTGCCGCGCCGTCGCGGTGAGCACCTTCAGATGGCCCTGGCTTACCAACTCGAAGGCGGGTTGAGGCTCTGCCCGGCCTTGGGCCAGCGCCGGCGTCGCCAGGATGACGAGACAAGCACAAGTGGTGGTGGAGATTGCGAGGTTTCGCATCGTTGCGCGCCTAGTGCCCATGCTCGGCCTCCCCTTTGCCAAGCTCGGCCTTCAGGAGGAACGCGCCCTGGCCGGCGATCTGCTCTCCGGCCGTGACGCCTGATAGAATTTCCACTCGGCCGCCGCCGCGCCGGCCGATCTTCACCGGCCGCGCCGTGAACCCGTCCTTGCCGCGAATAAAGACGGTGTCGGCGCCTTCGACCGACTGCACCGACTCCTCGGGCACGGAGAACCGATCGCCCGAAGCCACACCGCGCGGCGTGATCCGCACGCGAAGAGCCTGGCCCGGGACGAGGCCGGCCTGACCCGATGCCACGGTCAGGATCGCCGTAGCCGCTCGGCTTTCAACGTCGACGCCGGGGGTGATCGACCGGACCACGGCCGGGATCGTGCCTTGGGTGGTTTCGATCATCGCCTGATCACCTGACGCAACGCGGCTTGCGTCTGAAGCCGGAAGCGAGGCCTGAACCTCGATCTTGCGCGGATCGGCGATGCGGAAGAGTTCGGTTCCGGCCGCCACATAGGATCCCAGCACGGCCGGGGCAGCGGTGATGCGGCCGGAGATCGGACTGGAGACGGTCACGAAGCGGCCGTTGGCGCTGACGCCGGCGGCAAGGCCGGCGCTGGAGGCGCGCCGCAACTCCGCCTCGGCGATGGCGACCTCGGCTTGGGCCGCTTCAAGGTCCTGGCGGGCGGTGATCTTGGCGTCGAACAGGCGCTTCTCGCGCGCATAGGCCTGGCGAGCGGCCGTGGCCTTGGCGGCGGCGGAGGAGCGTTCGGCGCTGATGGCCGCCGCGTCGCGGCTTTCGATGGAGGCCAGGGCCTCGCCGGCGCGGACCGGATCGCCGAGACGCTTGTTGATCCGCACTACGGCGCCGTCGGCGCGGGCCGCCAGGGTCGCCGCGCCGTCGGGCGAGGCGATCACCGAGGCCTGCGCCACAATCCCCGCTCCCAGCCCGCCGACGGCGAGGGTCTCCAGCTTGATGCCCGACGTGGCCAGCCGCTCGGCATTCATCTCGATGTGGCCTTCTTCTTCCTCGTGTCCGGCCTCGGCTTCACCCTCCTTGTGGTCGGCTTCGCCTTCCTTGTGCTCCTCCTCCTTGGCGGCGGCGGCGGCGGCGGCGGCAGGCGCGTCGGCCTTTGGGGCCAGCATTGTCCG
The DNA here is from genome assembly GCF_058680895.1 of Caulobacter sp. GSs2. Next base: position 18,662 of record NZ_JBZWJL010000002.1, read on the forward strand.
GCCGATCACGGCGCCGACTCCGGCGGCCAGTAGGCTGCTGACCGCCACGGCGGCCAGCAGGGTTTTCTTGTCAGTGGGTCTGGGCATGTGGGGGGTCCTATTGCGCGGCGGCGCGTTCGAGCGCGGCCAGCGCCTTGGCGCGCTCAAGGCGCGCGGCGATGAGATCATTGCGGGAAGCCGACAGCGCGGCCTGGGCGTCCAGGACATCGAGCAGCGAGAACTTGCCGGCCTGGAAGCCCTGGCGGGCGAGGTCTACGGCTTGCTGCGCCTGGGGCACGGTTCGGCCTTGCAGTACCTCCAGACGGGCCTCCGCAGCCCGAAGGGAGGCTTGGGCGTCGCGAACCGCGCGGACGGACCGGGCAAGAACCAGGCGCTCGCGGGCCTCGGCCGCCGTGGCGTCGGCGCGAGCGGCCGCGACATTGCCCTGGTTGCGGTCCCTGATCGGAATGGGCGCGGTAAAGCCGACGATCAGGGCTTGATCGCCCGTCTGCTCGAAACGCCGGACACCCGCCTGGATCGTCAGGTCGGGCTTACCGGCCGCGCGCTCGCGGTCGATCGCCGCCTGGGCAGCCTCCCGCTCGGCCTGGGCCAGCCGGACGTCGAGGGAAGCAGTCGGGTCGATCGCAGCCGACAAGGTCGGCCCGGCTGGCGGTTCGACCAGGTCGATCTCCGGGTCGGGATCGGCCCAGAGACTGGTTAGAGCGCGACGGGCGGCGGCGGCCTGGGCCTCGGCCGCGAGCACCGCAGCGTCGGCTTCGTCGCTGGCGGTGCGGGCGCGCAGAGCGCGTAGCGGCGGCTCGCGCCCCGCCTCTACCAGTGTCGCGGCGACGCCCGCTAGATCGTTGGCGCGTTCGGCGCCTTCCTTGGCCAGGGCGACGCGGGCGTCGGCCTCGAGCGCCTGCGCATATTGCGTCTTCACCTCCTGGATGAGGTCGGCCCGAGCGATGGCCACGCGCACGACGGCGGCCTCGACCTCGGCCTGGGCGGCGGCGGCGCGGGTTCGGCGCTTGCCGCCCAACTCAAGGCGCTGGCCGATTGAGAAGGTCGTCTCGGCGCTGGAAAACCCTTCATAGGGTCCGGAGCCGGCGATATTCTCGCTCTCCAGGCTGGCTTCCGGATTGGGCGCAAAGCCGGCTTGTCGCGCCCGGCCTTGGGCGGCGGCGAGCGCGGCCTGGGCCGAAGTGATCAAGGGTGACTGGGCCTGGGCGCGTTCAAGCGCGGCGGCCAGGGTGACGGGAGCGGCGGCCGCGCGCAAAGGCGCGAGACTCAGGAGGGCCAGGACCGCGCCGAAAACGGCGGCGGGCCGGGCATATGACGATGGCATGAAATGTCCCTACTTACGTTCTGACGAAGGCGAACACGCGCGTCGGCGCGGTCGGGGTCAGGCGCGAGGGGGCTTACTAAGACGGTCGGAGGCCCGTGAGGGCGGCAGGCCGGCGATGGCCGGGGTAAGACGCGCGTGGGCGATGGCAAGCGCGCCTGTTTGCATGGCCTGCGTGCCAATCAGCGGCGTAGCATGATGACAGTGCCCATGCAGGCAGGCATCGACATCGCCTTTGCCATGCTCATCGCCCGCCGCGTCGAGCGATGCGGTGGCTTCCACCACCACCAGACTTTCGGCAGAAGACGGCTCGATGCCACAGATCGCCGCATCGACCGCAGGCGCAACGACCAGCGACAGCAGCAGGCAGGCGATCACAACGCCTCCCGTTCGCTTTAGCCATGTCGTCAGCTTGATCATAAAGTTTCCTATATCAGCGAAAGTTTTGGCCGGGAATGCGTTACATAGTCACAAACGCGACCTTATTCTTATCCAGTCCGATCGTCGCAAAATCGGGCCAGATCGCTTGGCAAGTCCATCGGCCTCTTTGGCGGGACGTCGGCGCCGCCGGTGTTGCCTACGGGAAGCCACCCCAAGAGCGACAAGATCCCGCCCCCGGCCAGACGTAAGATCTGCCCCCTCACCTCCCGGCCGTCGCCCCGCTTTAATCCGATCCTGAGCATCATCCAGTGGGTCCAGCTGTGCGCTCCGGCCCAAGGCTGACCCAGGATGTGGGCTCGCTCAAGGCGGCCAAAGGCTTCGGCGAGGTGCCCCGCCGCGAAGGCGGCCTTGGCAAGATCGGCCTCGTGAACATAGGCCAACCAGCGTTCCTTCGATTTAAGCATCGCGATCCTCTGTAGCGGGCGAACGACGGGTCAAGATTATCGGGCGATCCAGGTCTATCCCCGCCGAAGCGCTTGGTCGGGGCGCGGGCTCGCTCGTCGCGGCGCGGCGTTCGGCGCGCGCCTGACGAATGATCTGGTAGGCCGAACTGAGGAAGACACCGGCCAGGAGCAAGCCGACGATCAGGTCGGGCCAACGCGAATTGGTAAGCCAAACCAGGGCGCCGGTGGCGGCGACCGCGAGACACTGGATCAGGTCGTTGCGCGTACACAGCCAGACCGACCGGACATTGGCGTCGCCGTCCCGGAAGCGAACGAGCAAGGCCGCCGCCAGGAGATTGGCCAAGGCCCCGAAAATGCCCAAGGCGGAGATCGCCTGACCGGACGGTGGCGCTCCCGTCCAGGCCCGCCAGACCGCATACCCCGCGACCGACAGCGCTACGGCGCCCAGGCTGACGCCCTTGAAGAGGGCCGCGCCGCTTCGGATCGCCACCGAACGACCGATCGCCCAAAGGCTGATGGCGTAGGTGGCGCTATCGGCGAGGAAGTCGAGCGCGTTGGCTGACAGCGACACCGACCCATGCAGCAGCCCGCCGATCAGGACCACGACGAACCCGACAAGGTTGATGGCGATCACGCCGCGCAGGGCGCGACGGTAGGCGGGCGTCGCGCCGTCGAATTTGACGTCGGCGCCGCAGCAGCTCGAAACGGCGGGGGTGGGGGAACAGGACTGGATCATGACCTCAGCCTGCATCCTCTAGCCACTAGAGGAGCAAGCGCTTATTTTGGGACGCAGGAGACGCCATGACCTTTTCCATCGGACAGCTCGCCACCGCCTCGGGCGTCAAGATCCCGACCATCCGGTTCTACGAAGAGATCGGCCTGATGCCGACCGCTCGCCGCGCCGCCAACGATCGGCGGATCTATGGCCAGGAGGGCGTCCAGCGGCTGGCTTTCATCCGTCACGCCCGGCAGTTGGGGTTCTCGGTCGAGGCGATCCGCAACCTTCTGGATCTGTCCGACCACCCTGAACGCCATTGCGGCGAAGCCAACCGCCTGGCCGCTTTGCAGCTAGACGACGTCGAAGCCCGGATCGCCCAGCTGGAAACCTTGCGCGTCGAGCTGCGGCGAATGGTCGATGCGGCCTGTAGTGGTCAAGCGTCAGACTGCCGGGTGATTGAGGCGCTGGCTGGCTAGAGCCGCGCTCAGCAAACCTACGGGTCCATTTTCAAGACTGTTCGCCGTCGAGCGCTGTCCCGCCGCTTGGTCGATCGCCAAAGGATCCAGCCGCTCAAGGGCGATGCTGTCGAGGGTTTGGTGCTGGGACTTTCGGCGCTCGCGCACACAAGCCAGATCAATATGGCGGCCATCAAGGCTTCGGTTAGGTCGTCAACGGCCCCGCCTCGATCATGGCTCGCCTTGCCGCTAGCTGCTTCTGACTTGGATGGATCGGCAAGCGAGCTCGGCGTGGACGCTTAGTCGTCGGTCTCGGCCATTGCCATGGCCAGGCTGACCAACTGCCGACGTAAAGCTGGTGACATCACTGTGAAAGCCGCCACCAGTTCGTAGGCGCCGCGCTGATTTAGGAAATCGGTCAGGCCGAAGGCAATGGGGCCATCGCCGACGGGCGTTTCCAAGCCTTCGAAGAACGACGCCAGCGGCGTCTTAGGCGGTGTGGACAAAGTGCCTGAGCCACAGTCGTATGGATGCGACGAGAATGAAGCCGAGGAAGCTGTCGGCTGTTTTGTCGTATCGGGTAGCCAGCCGTCTGTTGTTTTTGAGCTTTGAGAAGCAGCGCTCGACCAAGTTTCGCAGAGCGTAGATGTGCCCGTCGATGACGGGCTGAACCTTGCGGTTTCGCTTGGCTGGAATGACAGCGGCGACGCCCCTTGTCGCCAAGTCGTCGCGGATGAAGTCGGCGTCGTATCCCTTGTCGGCGAGCAGGACGCGGGGCTGGGGCCCTGGCTGATCCATGACCGGGCCGTAGCCCTTCACATCGGAGACCTGGCCGCCGCTCAGCGTGACCGCGACAGGGAGGCCCAGAGCGTTGCTGCGGAGATGGATCTTGGTCGAGAAGCCACCTCGCGAGCGGCCAAGACCCTGATCCTGATCCCCTTTTTTAGCGCCCCAGCGGCGTGCTGATGAGCGCGAATAATGGTGGAATCAATCATCTGAACACTGTCCTGGCCTTGCCCGGTCTCGTTCAGCGCCTCCAGCATCACGTCCCAGAGCCCAGACAGCGTCCAACGCCGAAACTGGCGGTAGACCGAGTTCCACTCGCCAAAATGGCTGTGCAGATCACGCCAGGCCGTGCCCGTTCGAGCGATCCAGAACACCCCGTCAAGCACCAGACGGTGATCCCGGGGCCGTCGCCCCCGACGCGGCCCCTTCTCAATCACGAAGGGTTCGAAAAAGGCCCACTCATCGTCCGACATCAAACCGCGAACCAAGGCTGCTCTCCCCAAAGAACAGCCTTGAATCAGTGATCAGCCGATTTGGGAATCCACTTTGTCCACACCGCCTAAGCTTCAAGGCGATCTCATAGAGCTTGGATGAACTTACGCGGTTAGACCCCCGCTCATACTTTTGGACCTGCTGAAAGGTCAGGCCCAGCGAGTCCGCAAGCTCAGACTGTGAAATTCCCAAAGCCTTGCGCCGCGTCCTGATCAAGGCGCCCACATGTAGATCGACATGGTGGGGTGCAGCGCTATTAGCGCCTTGGGGAACAAGCTTCTTCATTTTGTTGGTCTTGGCTCGACGGGGATAGCTGGACTTCTCGTAGGTAAGTCGCTGCGGCCTACTCGTCTAGCGCAGGGATCGGCGGGCGCCATCGTGAGACCAGATCAAGGTGCTCCTCTCCCCGGGTCGAGCGAGCAACATTGAGGCGGATGTAGAGTCCCTGGGCGCTATGAGATCGCACCGCGGCGTCCCATTGCTGGCGGGCGTCCAGGAGACTGCCCACGGCTCCGCAGCACATCACCTGCGGGGTTGTCGCACGCCAGCGCACATAGACGAAGTTGCCCGCCGTTGAAGGTAGCTGCGCAGGATCTTCAATGAGCCTGAAGCGATAGATCGCGCCTGAAGCGCCGGGGAGGTCCAGATGATCTTGCACCTTGGCAGCATAGGCCTTGCCTGCGGAAAACTCACGGGCCGACTACGCCGATGGTGGTCTCACAGTGCCTCTGTCTTCAATTGACTCTGGGTCGTAATGGGTCCGAGCCGGTTTGAGGGCTGAACCAAAAAGGGAGAGGTCTCCCTCTGAGCTTGAGCCATGGGGCTCAATCTACCCCCTCGGCGGGGATACCCCGCAACGCCCCGTTGGCTAAGGGGCCTCGCCCCTCGCGCGCGGAAGACCGGCCTTGGTGTGTTCCCTGCCTTCCTCCCCTCGGTCGTGCAGGCCGGGCGATCCCCCTCCCCTCCCCCGGTCATCCGCTTGCTACCCCCGCCTCGCCGGCGGGCAGGGGTTGATGCGCAAGGCATCCAGTCCTGACCGGAGATCAACCGTGACCGACAAGCCTCTCTTCGCCAGCCAGGCCGAAACTAACGGACGGCCTTCACTGGGATCCTCAGGCCGAGCCGATAGCCCGGACGCTCTTTGCGACGGGTTTGTAACCATGCAGATCGATTGCCATGGATGGCCGATCCGGAAATTCGACCATCAATCGTAGCTCCCCGCCGAGTGCGCGGATGTGTCGGCGCAGCGTCGAAACGAGCGCGTCATCGCCGCGTTCCAGCTTGGATACCCGATCCTGTGATGTGCCCATGGCGGCAGCCACCTCGACCTGCGTGCGCTTGACCGCCTCCCGGACCTCCCGAAGCGTGACTTCGCGGATGAGTTCTTCGCCGCGAGCTTCCCCGGCCTCCTGGACGGTCTTGGGTTGCCGCGCGATCCAAGCGTTGGCGTCGACGGTGCGATAGGTCATTTCAGCGCCTCCAAATGTTGATCGAAGCGGGCGTCAGCCCGCTTGATGAGTCCCTTGTAGAAACGGCCCGAACTGACGCCTGACTTATCGCCGCCAATGAGCAGGATGGCAGCGCGTTCGGGGTCGAACGCGAAGGCGATGCGCCACACGCCGCCGTCGGCGCGAAGGCGCAGTTCCTTCATATTCGCGTGCTTGGAGCCGCTCAGGGTATCGACAGCGGGCCGGCCGAGGCTGGGTCCGAGATGCTCAAGCGACCTGATCCCGGCGATCAACTCTATACGCACGGCCTCCGGCAGAGCATCCGCCTCGCCCGCGAAGTCGGCATGGAACTGTACCGTCCAAGTCATAGCAATATATGGCGCGCAATGAATATGCTGTCAATTGCATAGTTTGATTCGGCACCGTGTGCCGATCGGTGTCTGACTCGCCTATCCATCGAACAATCCCGGGTGCTGTCAATTTAACCCCTCAAGTGAAGCCGAGCCCCCTCCCCTTCTGAAATCTAGGCGCAGGTCGCCCCTGACCATGCCTGGAAGGCTGCGGCGCGAAAGATCCTGAGTGTTGGCCGGGTTGTCAGATGTCGGGCGGTATAGAAGGTGTTGTAGATCGCTGCGTGGTTGGTGAGGAACCTCTGGGCGGAGGGCTGGGACTTGAACCCCTGCTGCTGCCGCTCCCGCCTTCGGATGGGCAGGTGGGAGTTTTCCGCCCGGTTGTTCTCCCGCTTTTTGCCGTTGTGATGGATGTGAGAAAGGCCGAGCTCAGCCAAGGCTGAGCCATAGGATTTCAGACGATCGGTAACGATCGCGGTGGGTGCCACGGGCTGGTTTCGGAGCAGGCGTTTGAGCAGCGTCAGGGCCGCCGCCGTGTCCCTATGTCGTTGCATTACAAGATCCAGCACCTCGCCCTCATCATCGACGGCGCGCCAGAGATACATCCGCTTGCCCCGCACGTTGCAGACCATCTCGTCCAGGTGCCAGCGGGTGGACGGGGCTGGCCGCCACTGCCGCAGAGCCCGTGCGAACTGGGGTCCGAACTTGATCGTCCAGCAGCGGATGGTCTCATAGCTGACCTCGATTCCGCGCTGAGCCATCATGTCCTCCACGTCGCGAAAGCTGACGCTGAAGCGGAAATAGAGCCACACCGCCTGGCGGATCACATCGGCTGAAAACCGGTGACGCTTTAACGAGATCGGCCGCATAAACCCGTACCCCACAACGACTTCCTCAGCCGATAAGTGGAGACATTCTAGCGTTAGCCTGACAGCACCTTCGACGTTGCCAGCCGCGTTCGAGCCCGATCAAGAGTCCGATCGCCAGGGCCACGCCCAGCCGCCCCAAGGCCTCAAATTCTGACACGCCTTCACAACCTCCTGGGGGCTCGGCCTTGGGGGCCCAGGCGAGCAGATGCAGCGCCGCGATCCGCCCTTACAACCAACCTGAGAGCCCGGCGCATCCGCACCCTGTAATCGGCGGCCAGACGGAACGTCCCTTTAGCAGAACGCTGTCGGCCGCCGGTGCGCTTGCGCGCCTCGGGCGTGCTCGCCGGACCAGATTCGCGGAGGGGATCGCAGTATGATGATGGCACGCAGGATCGCGCGCTCAGGGCAGGTCCTCAGCTTAGCGCTGGGATTGCTGGCGTCGCGTGCGACGGCGGAAACCTTGGCCGATGCGCTGAATTCGGCTTACCGGACGAACCCTGGCCTGCAGGCTCAGCGAGAAGGCCAGCGCGCGGTCGATGAGGAGGTGTTGCAGGCGCGATCCGGCTATCAGCCCACGCTCGGCCTCACCGGCGGCGTCCTGGGCAGCGACACCGCCCTGCCCCTGCTCGGCCAAATCAATGCTTCAGGCGTCGGCCTGGTCGGTGAGCAACCGCTCTATACCGGCAGGCGGGTCGCACATGCGATCACGGCCGCCGAGGCCGATGTGGCCGCGGGCCGCGAGGGGTTGCGCACCGCCGATCAAGCCCTGCTGCTCAACGTGATCGCCGCCTATGTCGACGTGCGCCGCGACCTGGAGCGTCTCGTCATCAGCCGGGAGAGCGCCTCGGCTCTGGGCCGTCAACTCGACGAGGCGCAGGCGAACCTGCGGGTCAACGTGATCACGCGGACGGACCTCGCCCAGACCGAGGCTCGGCTTGCGGCCGCCCGCACTCGCGTCGCCGCCGCCGAGGGCCAGCTCGGCATCAGTCAGGACAATTACCGAGCCTTGGTGGGCCATGCGCCGGCGGACCTCACCCCGGAGCCGCCGATCGCCACGGCCCTGCCACCCACACTGGGTGATGCTCTGCGCGTCGCAGCGGACCGCGATCCGCGGACACGACAGGCCGAGGCAGCCGCCCGGGCCAGCACCGCTCGCGTGGCGGAGGCGAAGGCCCGCGCCCGCCCCGAAGTGAGCCTGCGTGCGAGCGTAGGCATGGCCGGCGGCGGGTCCGCTGGAGCCTCGCCCTTCGGCAACTATGATCGGTTCGGTGCGGCGGCGGTCGTCTTCAAATTGCCGCTGTCCTCCGGCGGCCTGATCGCGTCGGGCGTGCGGCAGGCGACGGCGCGCGCGGCCGCCGCAGACCTCAACGTGGACGAGGCCCGGCGAGACACTGAGCGGTCCGTGTCGCGGGCTTGGCGGCAGGTGACGGCGGCGAGGGCCGGCGTCGCGGGCAATACCGAACAGGTTCGGGCTGCGACCGCGGCCTGGCAAGGCGTTCGCCGCGAAGCCGAGGTCGGACTGCGCACGCCGCTTGACGTGTTGAACGCCGAGCAGGCGCTGCGGGAAGCCCAGTTCGGCCTGGTGAACGCCCGCCGGGACGAGTATGTCGCCTCGGCGATGTTGCTTGCCGCGACGGGCGCGCTCGATCTTGACGTGCTCGCGCCGGGTGGCCAGGCGTACGATCCGGTGTCGCGCGCGGCCACCGTCTTGTCCCGCCAAAGAACCGCGCCCTGGGCACCGATGATCGAAGCGCTCGACCGCATGGGGGATGGCCGGCCCGCCAGCCGCTGACGTCCGGCGTGATCGACGCCTCACGGCAGATGGAACACAATGTCGGACCGCGGTTTCTGGGCGACCTCCCCTCCTGGCCGCGAAGGGCCTGCGCTCTGGGTCACCCTTCGCCTGGTGCGCAGCCTCTTCAGGACCGATCGCTCCTAACCGCCTCGCTCGCCGGCCTGCCCACGCTCGGGGAGGCCGAGGACTCCTGGCAGGACGCCTCCATCAAGGGGTGACGCCATAGAACGGGCAGAAAACCGCGCTAAGCGGACAAACTTGGGACACTGGTCAGCAGCGCCATCGATCAGGTCGTTTCGAGCGCTTTACATGCGGCTGGTATGGAACCGCCAGCACCCTCCAAGATCGTTAGGTGGGGCGCGGCGATCAACGTGGATTGAGGCTGGCTTCAAGCCGGCGAGCCGGTGAAATTGCCAATCTCGACCGAGTGGTCGGGAAAGGTCGCGGTGATGTGCAACTCGCCGCCCATAGCCGCAATCAAGTCACGCAATGTGCTGACCTTCATGTCGGGACGACGGACCAGCCGCGAGATGGCCGGTTGTTGCACCTTCATGACGTTCGCCAACTCCTCCTGGCTGATGCCGAGGCCTTCGCGGAGCTGTTCCAAGCTGACCATTTCGGCCATGAGCTTCGTCTTCCGCGTTGCATTCGCGGCGAGACGTTCGGGGCTCCAACCCTTCTTGAGGTCGGAAAACGTGCGATGTCCGCTCATTTCAACAATCCTTCCTGCTTCAAATCCTTCAGGCGCACATCGTAAAGTTCGTCCGCGACCGGGATCATCCGCTCATAAAAGCGATCGTCACCCGTTTTGTCGCCTCCGATAAGCAGGATCGCCGACCGACGCGGATGCTGCGCGCGCTCGCTGCTTGATGGCAGCGCGCTTCGCAGGCGCTCCCGCCCTCCGCTTCCGAACGTGTTACGGCACGGAGTTCACCTCGACGGCCATTCTGGCCTGGGCGGAGGATCATCGCGTCGCCTGGCATTATATCGCGCCGGGCAAGCCCACCCAGAACGGCTTCGTGGAGAGCTTCAACGGCCGGATGCGTGACGAACTGCTTAACGAGACCCTGTTCTTCGGCCTCGACCACGCCCGCCAGAAACTCGCGGCGTGGGCCAAAGATTACGACACCCGCCGGCCGCACTCATCGATCGGCTACCAGACCCTCGGGGCCAATGCCGCGCACCTGAACGCAACTGGCCGACCCGCTGCGCAATGTTTAAGCTCCACGGCCCGGTCAGTTGCTCACACCGCACCATACGGCGTAACCCATGCCGCGACTCTGGTCCGCGCTGGATGAAAGATCAGAGGCAGGTCAATCAGCAAGCCGCTCGGGCGCTAAAAAAGGGGATCAGGATCAGGGTCTTGGCCGCTCGCGAGGTGGCTTCTCGACCAAGATCCATCTCCGCAGCAACGCTCTGGGCCTCCCTGTCGCGGTCACGCTGAGCGGCGGGCAGGTCTCCGATGTGAAGGGCTACGGCCCGGTCATGGATCAGCCAGGGCCCCAGCCCCGCGTCCTGCTCGCCGACAAGGGATACGACGCCGACTTCATCCGCGACGACTTGGCTGCAAGGGGCGTCGCCGCTGTCATTCCAGCCAAGCGAAACCGCAAGGTTCAGCCCGTCATCGACGGGCACATTTACGCTCTGCGAAACTTGGTCGAGCGCTGCTTCTCAAAGCTCAAAAACAACAGACGGCTGGCTACCCGATACGACAAGACAGCCGACAGCTTCCTCGGCTTCATTCTCGTCGCATCCATACGACTGTGGCTCAGGCACTTTGTCCACACCGCCTAGTAGGGGCCAAGGGTGCCGCCCCAAGCAGCAGAAGGGCCACGCTCTGGAAGGGCGTGCCGTTGGGCTGCGGCTGCTCAGGTGACGCGCAAGGGCACGTGCTACGAATCATCAACCGCCGTCCAGACGCCGGTGGGCGGCGATCGTGAGAGGTTGGGAGGTCAATGTACCTTCACCATGCCAACACCCTTGATGTTGTTGAACGAGTCGGTCTGGTGACAAAGAGAACACTGTTCGACCCGAGCCGCCTTCTGGCCTGAGATGGAACGGTCCATCATTTCGAAATGCATCATGTAGTGGCTGGGCGGCGCCTTGTGGCACTGCGCGCAGTCGGTGGACTTGGGGCTCGGATGGAGAAAGGTCTTGATCTCCCAGCTCTCGGTCTGGTGACAACTGGCGCACTGCTTGCCGAAGAAGCCGTCGTGAGGATCTTGGACGGCATGGCAGGTGGCGCACTGCAGGCTCCCCGAGCCGCCATCGCGCCGCCGTGCCACCGCTTCGAGCACAGCGTGATCCATTTTTATAGCCCGGACTTCGCGACCCCGGTGCTCGACGTGACAGCCTTTACAATCCCCAATGTTTTGGTGGAACGCGGTCGCCGGCTTCATTAGCAACTCCTGCGCTGGCGCATGGCAGGTGACGCACTTCTGCGCCGTCACGCCTTTGACCGGCGCATGACAGCTTTCACACTTGTCGCCTAGGAAGGCGTGGGCTTCCGATAAGGCGCCCGGCCGCACCGCACCGGTCCATCCGGGCAAGGCGTGACCGCCACCCTGCCAAAGCGTCCACACGACCCCAAAGACCAAGACCATGCCGAATATGCTCAGCGCCGCGTAGATCGGACCCGGCATCTTCATGGGAGCCACCTCAGTCCATAGTAGATGCCTGACCAGATGTGGAGCGAGAGAAGCGTGTACATAACGATGGCGGCCAGGATGTGGGTGACCACCCACCCGTTGAGCGAGCGCTTCAAAGTGTCGCGTGCGCCGATGGCGAACTCCAGATCGGAAATGGCGCCCAGCAGGTGATCCATTCTGAGGCCGGAGGGATCGACCACGAGTTCATCCTTGAGTCTGGCGGCGGCCAGGGCGAGGCTGTCGTAGCGATCGCGCAGCACAGAAAGCTGGCGTTGTTGATCCCGCAAATCCTGGCCGAGCTCGACCAGGAAGTACCGTCCGACAAAGCCGCTGGCGACGACCAGGAGCATCGAGACCATAAGTCCGATGCCCAGGGGACTTTCCAACTTGTGACCAGAGTGCAGGACGCCCAGCACCGCCCCGACCGCGCCGGCATAGACGTGGAAGGTCAGCACTTGGCCTAGGGATACGCGTCCGGTGACGAGCGCCTTGACCCGCCCCTGGCGCTTGACCAGCGTGTAGGTGAGCAAGGCCACGAAGAGAAGGGCCGCGGCGATGCCCAGGACGCTGCCCGGCAAGCTGCCGGGGAACCGCGGGGCGGAGTGAAACAGAAACGCGGGCGCGGTGAGCGCCAGCGCGCTCAACAGTCCTTCGACGATGACCTTCTCACTGCGCGTCATGTCATGCGTCCACGACGAGGTCGCCGACGGACTTCGCCTGGCAGGCAAGAATGACCCCGTCGCGCTTGTCTTTCTCTGTGAGGGAGTCCTGAACCTCCATGGTCACGGATCCCTCCCGGAGCGGCACCTTGCACCGTCCGCAAATCCCCACGCGACACTCGTAGTCGATGGCCACGCCGATCGCCTCGGCGGCCTCCAGCACCGACTGATCGGGGGCCAGGCGTCCGGACTTGTTGGACTTCGAGAAGGTGACCGTCGCCTGCGCGGACGGGGGGGCGGAGGGAGAGGAAGGTGCCACATCGACGACGCCCGCGACCACGGCCGGCGGAGGCTGGGTTTCAAGAACCGGCCCGCCTTTGGGAGGAGCAAAGTCCTCCGTCTTAACCTGATCGTCGGGCACGCCAAGTTGTTGGAGGACGCCTTTGACCGCGTCCATCATCGCGGGCGGGCCACAGAGGTGAACTCGGCGGCGAACGATCTCCGGTGCCGCAGCACTGATGAACTCGGGCGTCATGAACCCGACCGGACCGCTCCAGTCGCTGCCCTCCGGCTGGGCCACGATGCTCGTGACGTGCACGTTCGGGTGTCTGCGCCCAAGATGCGCCAGTTCCTCACGGAAGATGATGTCGGCGGGCGTGCGTACGCCGTAGAGCAGGAAAATGTCGTGCGGGTAGGCTCGGTCGGTCAGGTAACGCAGCACGCTCATCATGGGCGTGATGCCAACCCCGCCCGCGATCAGGACGATGCCTTCGGCCTCCTGTCCGGTGAAGAAGAAGCTACCAGCGGGCGCGGCTACCTCGATGAGGTCGCCAGGGTCCACGTGGTCGTGGAGGTGGCGTGACTCCAGGCCGTATTGCTCGCGCTTGACGGTGAGTTCGATGTAGTCCCGCTGGCTGGGCGACGAGGAGATCGTGTAGGATCGGCGGACCTTCTTGCCATCGATCTCCGACGTCACTGTCGCGTACTGCCCCGGTAAGAAGGTAAATGGGAACGGCCCGACGTTCGGCTCCATCAGCCGGAAAGTCTTCACCCCAGGTGTTTCCTCGAAGATCGCCTTGATACGTAAGACGCCGAGCCAGGGGCGCCGGGGAGGCGCTCCCCCCTCCGCCGCCTTGGCCGCCGCAGCAACCGCTGGAACTGGCGCATCGGCGCCGCCGGACCTTGCCGAGGGCGTAGGTGGAGCGCCTGGCGTCAGCCGTTGGGCAAGCGTCCCAACGCGACGGGCGCGCGTCCACTGAACCCAAAGCGCCGCCGCGAGGGCGGCGGTCAGAAGAACCATGAACAGTGCGTGCAGCCACGAGAGACCGCGAAAGCCGCCGGCCATCCCTGAGTGGTCCGCCGTCGGCAACGCCATCTCCTGGCGGAACCAGGCCAGGGCGGTCTGCGCAGGCGGCTGCCCATCCTCAAGCGCCTGAAGCGCGCTGGCCCCGCTTTGCGCCAGCGAAAGACCGCCTCTGATGTCGCGCAGGGCTGTGAGTGCGACAGCGGCGTCATTGGCGGCCTGGGCGCGATGCAGAGCCGCCTGCCCTTCCGTGACCGCCTGCGACCCTGATCCCAGTCGCATCAGCGCTTCAGGCCGAATCCGCGCGCGCGCTTCGTCGGTGAGCTTCGGAAAGTCCATCATGGACGCGTAGAACGGCTTGGGTCCCGTGGGGCCGCAGCAACCCGCTGCGCCTCCGCCTGCCCCCCCGCCCGTGCCGGAGGGCGCCATCATATCTCCCATCATGCCGCCCATCCCGCCTCCGGCTGCGGGCGCTGCGGTGGGACCTGCGCCCGCGGTCGAGCCGGGGGCGGCCTTCATGCCACTCATCCCAGCCCCTGCGTCCGGGGTCGCGCCCGCGGCTGGTGGGTGATGCGCGGTGTGATCTTCTGCGGACACCTGGGCGAGAGCCAAGGGGGATTGCGCCATGGCTAAAGCCGCCGCGGCTACGGCGGCGGCTCTCAGGCCAGAGGGGCGAGACGGCGATGGAACAGTGTGCATATGCAGGCGAGATCCTGGACCCATACGATGCTTTTAGTCGGAAGGCCGCGCGGCTTTGAAGGCAAGATGTAGAAGGCAAGATGTAAGAGACGCTGCGATCGAGCGTCCCTTACAGCACCAGGGCAACTGAAGTCAGCAGGGCTCCGCCATAGCGCCCAGACACGTGCTGCTTGGCCGTCCCAGTGCTCTACTCATCGAAAAGAGAGGAAGTGCGAAGTGGCAGGGGAGATTCGGGTCGGCGTAAACGGCTATGGGGTGATCGGCAAGCGTGTGGCTGACGCTGTGCGCGCGCAGCCGGACATGCGCCTGGTGGGCATCTCCGACCTCGCCGTCGACTGGCGTACACGAGCGCTGCCCCGCAAAGGCATCGCTTTGTTCGCCGCCACCTCTGAAGCGCACGCGCGGCTCGCGGCGAGCGGGATTCCTGTCGAAGGGAGCCTGCAGGACCTGCTCGGCTCCATCGATGTCGTCGTGGACTGCACGCCGAAGCGGATCGCTGCGGAGAATGTGCCCGTCTACCGCCAACTCGGCCGGAAGTTCATCGTGCAGGGAGGCGAGAAGCACGGCGTTACCGGTCACTCCTTCGTCGCGGAATCCAACTATCAAAGCGCAGTCGGCCTCGACGCGACCCGCGTCGTCTCCTGCAATACAACGGCGACGGTGCGGACCTTGACCGCCTTGAAGCGGGCTGGGTTGCTCCGGCGCGCTCGCGGCACGCTCATGCGGCGGGCCACCGACCCGTGGGAAAGTCACCTTGGCGGTATCATCAACACCCTCGTCCCAGAACCGGAGATCCCGAGCCACCAAGGTCCGGATGCCCAGACGGTCGACCCTGACCTCGATGTGCTGACGATGGCCGTCAAGGTCCCCGAGACGATCGCCCACCTTCACTACTGGTCGGTTCAGCTTTCCCGAAGCGCCCAGAAGGAGGAGGTGCTGGACGCCTTCCGCGCTTCGCCCCGCATTTTCCTCATGCCCGACAGCTATGGCCTAGCTGCGATCAATTCGGTCAAGGAGCTGATGGCGGACCTCGGCCGCCCCCGGGGCGATCTCTACGAGGTCGCGCTTTGGTCCGACATGCTGCGCGTGGAGGGCGACGAGATGTTCTATACCTATATGGTCGACAATCAGGCCATTGTTGTCCCCGAGACCATCGACGCCATCCGGGCGCTCGCCGGCCGCGAGCCCTCTGGGGCCGCATCGATACGCGCGACCGACGAGGCCTTGGAGATCTGGCGCGATCCGTTCAGCCCTGCTGGGGGCTAGCGTTCGCATCCCTTGCGGCGGCGCCGCCGCCGCTAACGGTTAGATCAGCCATGGCGCGCGAAGACCCGCGTCTTGCCTCCCGGCATGAGCAGCAGCGTTTGGTAGGCCTCGACATCACCCCTTGGGGACTCCATGCCGGGGGACCCGAAAGGCATGCCCGGAACGGCGATGCCTAGGGCTTTTGGCCTCTCGCGCAGCAAGCGCGCAATGTCGGCCGCCGGTATGTGGCCGACCACGACATAGCCACCGACCGTCGCGAGATGGCATGACGACAGTTCGAATGGTACGCCATGTCTGCGTCCGATCGGACTGACGTCCTCCACGACCACCTCCTTCATGAGGTACCCCGCCCGGCGCATGTGGGTGATCCAGCCCTTGCAACAGCCGCAGCTGGCGGTCTTATAGACCGTCACAGGGGTCGGGCTCGCCGCGAGGGCGGGTGCTTCGGACACGAGCGCCACGCTGGCGGCCAGCAGATATCGACGGGTCAGCATCTCTGTCATTCCCTTGCGATTCAGCGGCGCGAGCCGCAGCAGCAGGAGCCGCTGCTTGTCGCGGCCGCCGCGTCCTGTTGGTACAAGGCCGGTGTATAGCCGGCCTTGCTGATCGCCGCCGCCACCGCGGACGGCTCGCGGTCAGACCGCACCTCGACCCGCTTGCTGGCGAGGTCAATGGCGATGTCCGCGGCTGTATCCAGCGCGTTGATGGCGGCGGTTACAGCTTGGACACAGTGCCCGCAGCTAAGGTCTTTTACGTGATAGAGAAGCATCGAAACCTCCTAGTTTGATCGCCTCCCCTGACCAGATGGGGCTTTCCACGATGGTAAGGTCAAGGCCGCGCATCGCCGGTGCACGCGCCGCCGATCGTCGGCGTTCCGAAGATGGATGAGCGCCGTCGTCGGCACGGCCGGGCCTGCTCATTGCGGCATCTCCACGTGCCCGCCGAACCCGAAGCGCATCGCTGACAAGACCTGATCGGCGAATGTGTGCTCCACCCGGCTGCGATAGCGCGCGAACAACGCCGCGGAGAGGACGTTGACTGGAACCGCCTCCTCCATCGCCGCGTCGATCGTCCACTGCCCTTCGCCTGAGTCGGAGACCCGGCCCGAGAACTGGCTCAGCATCTGGTCCTTGGCCAAGGCCGCGGCGGTGAGGTCGAGCAGCCAGGAGGAGATGACGCTGCCGCGCCGCCATACTTCGGCGATATCGGTCAGATTCAGATCGAACCGTTCCTCGGCCGGCAGCTTGGCCGAGTTCCTGCCCTTCAGAATGTCAAACCCTTCAGCGTAGGCCTGCATCAACCCGTATTCGATCCCGTTGTGTACCATCTTCACGAAGTGGCCGGCGCCGGCGGGACCGGCGTGAATGTAGCCCTGCTCGGCGCGCGGATCCTCACCCTCCTGCTCCATTCGGTCCGGTGTGCGCGGAATGGCGCCGAGCCCCGGCGCCAAGGCTGAGAAGATCGGGTCGAGCAGAGCGACGGTCGCCTTGTCCCCGCCAATCATCATGCAGTAGCCGCGCTCCAGGCCCCAGACTCCGCCGGACGTGCCGACGTCCACATAGCAAAGGTTCTTCTCACTCAGCGCGCGCGCGCGTCGAATGTCGTCCTTGTAGAAGCTGTTGCCGCCGTCGATGATGATGTCGCCCGGCTCGGCCAGTCCCGTGAGCGTCTGAATGGTGTTCTCAGTGGGCAGGCCCGCTGGCAGCATCACCCAGAAAATGCGCGGGGACGCCAGCTTGGCGGCGACGTCCTCCAGCGATGACGCCGCCATCGCGCCCTCTCCAGCGATCGCTTCGATGAGCGGTGCGTTTCGGTCGAAGGCCACGACGTTGTGCCCTCCGCGCAATAGCCGGCGCGCGATATTCGCGCCCATCCGACCCAGACCGATGACCGCTAGACGCATGGCGTTGGTTTCCTCATTGGGGACGTGCGGCGGCGGCCGCATGCGGGTTCGCCAGGCGCGCCTGGGTCGGGTCCTGATGATCACCGAGAAGCGTATCGCGCTTGGCGGACACGGCGTGGAGCAGGGCGTCCATAGCCGCCGCGAAAAGCTCTATACCCTCTTCAACGAGGCCACGGGTGACCGCGTCCAGGTCGAGGCCGAGGCGGTCTGCCTCCGAGAGCACGCGTCGCGCGCCCTCGATGTCCTCGGTGAGCGTCGGGCGGATCGCGCCATGATCTCGGAACGCCTCCAGCGTGTTGGGCGGCAGGGTGGTGACCGTGGACGGCCCAATCAGCGATTCCACATAGAGCGTGTCGGCGTAGGCGGGATCCTTCACGCCCATGGAGGCCCACAGCAGCCTCTGGGGCATCGCACCCATCGCGGCAAGCGCCTCCCAGCGCCCGCTCGCAAGCAAGGTCCGATACCAAGTGTAAGCGACCTTAGCGTTGGCGATGGCGACCTTGCCGCGGAGCTCCGCGAGGTCAGCGCTCCGCGGATCCTTTGTCGCCAACCGCGCATCGATGGCCTGGTCGATCTGCGTGTCGATGCGGCTGACGAAGAAGCTAGCGACGCTGGCGATCCGGTCGATGGGATCGCCCTTCTTAACGCGTGCCTCGAGCCCGGCCAGATAGGCGTCCGCGACCGCTTGGTAGGCGCCGAGCGAAAACAGCAAGGTAATGTTGACGTTGACCCCTGCCTCGACCAGCAGCCGAAGAGCGGTTACGCCGGCCTTTGTCCCGGGGACCTTGACCATCAGGTTGGGCTCGTTGACGGCCGCCCATAGCCGCCGCGCCTCCTCGACGGTCGCTGTGGCGTCGTTGGCGAGGTGTGGCGAAACCTCAAGGCTGACATAGCCCTCCTTGCCGCAGAGCCTGTCGTAGACGCGGCGCAGGTCGGCGGCCGCGGCCTTGACGTCGCCGATGGCCTGGCTCTCGTAGAGGTCCTGCGTGCTCGCGTCGGCCCTGACGGCGGCCGCCCTGAAGCCCGCGTCATAGGCATCGCCGTGACCCATCACCTTCTCGAAGATGGAAGGATTGGAGGTGACGCCGGTGAAGCCGTCTTCCTCGACGAGCTTGCGCAGGCCGCCGTCGGACAGGAACCGGCGATCGATGAAGTCGAGCCAGACCGCTTGTCCGGCCTCGCCAAGTGCCTTCAGACGACTGGTCATGAGTGCTTCCCGATGATGCCACGCGCGACGGCGCAGACATTTTCGATGGTGAAGCCGTAATGCTCCTGGAGCATGGCCAACGGCGCCGAGGCGCCGAATGTCTTCATCGTGATCGTGCCGCCGTCACTCCCGACATAGCGATCCCAGCCGATCGAGCCAGCCTGCTCAACGGCAAGCCGTGCGCGTACCTCGTTGGGAAAAACGTGCTTGCGATAGGCATCGTCCTGCATCTCGAACAGATACCAACTTGGCAGCGAAACCACGCGCGACCGTACGCCCTCCGCGCTCAGCTTCTCGTGGGCCGCCACGACCATCGGCAGTTCGCTACCAGTGCCGATCAGGATGATTTCGGGATGGCCGCCTTCGCAATCTACAAGGATATAGCCGCCCCGCTGCAATCCGTCAGCCGACGCATATCTGACACGGTCTAGCGTGGGGATCGCTTGGCGGGACAATAGCAATGCAGTCGGCACGTTGCTGTGCTCCAGCGCGACCTTCCAGGCGACCGCCACCTCGTTGGCGTCGCCCGGGCGGATCGTGTTCAGCCCTGGAATGGCGCGCAGTGTAGCAAGATGTTCAACCGGTTGGTGGGTTGGGCCGTCTTCGCCGACACCGATGCTGTCGTGTGTAAACACGAAGATGACCGGCAATTCCATGATCGCCGCCAGCCGGATCGGTGCGCGCATATAGTCGGCGAAAACCAAGAACGTGGAGCAGTAAGGGCGCAGATAGGACAGCGCCATGCCGTTTGCGATCGAGCCCATCGCGTGCTCGCGCACGCCGAAATGCAGGTTGCGGCCCGCAGGATCACCGCGCCCGAACGCCCCCGCCCCCTCGAAGGTCATCTTTGTCTTGGTCGACGGCGATAGGTCCGCAGAACCACCCATCAGCAGCGGGACGTGGGGCGCTATGGCGTTGAGCACCTTGCCGCCACTGTCGCGCGAGGCAAGGCCTATGGCGTCTGTCGGAAAGCTCGGAAGTGCGGCCTGCCAGCCACCGGGCAGCTTGCCTTCACGGAGCAGGTCGATCTGTGCGGCTTCCATCGGAAAGGTCTTGCGGTAACGCGCGAAGGTCGCCTCCCAGGCCTTCCGCACCGGCCTGACGCGCTCCGCAATGGCCGCCTGGAACGCCTCTGCCACGCCGTCCGGGACGAGGAGCTGGCTGTCCTCAGGCCACCCGTAGGCCTTCTTGGTGGCGCGGACGTTGTCCTCGCCTAGCGGCTCGCCGTGCGCTTTCTCGTTGCCGGCCCTTGGGCTCCCCCATCCGATCACGGACTGCACCACGATCAGCGTGGGCCTATCGTCGGTCGCCCCAAACACGTCAAACGCACTTGCGAGCGCGGCGGTGTCGTTGGCGTCCTCAACATGGACGACGTTCCAGCCATAGCCTTCGAAGCGTTTGCCGACATCCTCGGTGAAGGCGAGCTCGGTCGATCCTTCGATCGAGATACGATTACTGTCGTAGATCCAGCACAGGTTCGAGAGCGCCAGGTGGCCGGCGAGCGACGCCGCCTCGCCTGAGACGCCCTCCATCATGTCGCCGTCGCCACACAGCGCATAGACGTTGTGGTCGAACAGGACGAAGCTGTCGCGGTTGAAACGCGAGGCCAGCGCACGCTCCGCAATCGCCATGCCAACGGAGTTTCCGCAGCCTTGGCCGAGGGGACCAGTGGTCGTCTCGACGCCCGTGGTGATCCGGTATTCGGGATGGCCGGGCGTCTTCGAGCCGAACTGCCGGAACTGCTTGATATCCTCCAAGCTGACCGCGGGCTTTCCAGTCCGCTTCCCGTCGGCCGCGATCTCTTTGACCCCGGCCAGGTGCAAGACTGCATAGAGGAGCATCGAGGCGTGACCGACCGACAGAACGAAGCGATCGCGGTTCGGCCAATCGGGCGTGTCCGGATCGTAGCGCAGGAAGTCTCGCCATAGGGTGTACGCCACCGGGGCCAGCGCCATCGGCGTGCCCGGATGGCCCGAGTTCGCCTTCTGCACGGCATCCATCGCTAGCGTGCGGATGGTGCCGATCGCTAGGCTTTCAAGCGATCCCTCCCCCCACAACGGGTTGGGCGGCGAGTGGATCATCAGCTACCCCTCCCGGCCGCGATCGTCGGCGCGTCAACAGCGGGCCACCAAACGGCTGGGCTGAGTATGATCGGTCGATGTGAGCCGGCAGGCGGTGCGCCCTGGCCACAGCTGGGCGCCGACGATGGGGCGGCAATACGTCTCGTCAGAGCGTTGTCGTCGGGCTCATCTGCGGCCATGCGCTTTTTCCTCCTGCCTTTGCTCTATCTGACCGTCACAGCGAAACACCCCGCGCCAGAGCCATCGATCCGGGACTAGTGGTCCAGGTGGGCCGTGTGCTCACGGCCCACGTCAGGTCCGGGGTGCCTCTTGCGTCCCGCGGCCGCCCAGAGCGTTCTCCGCGCCGATCGGAGGTGCTACATGTCGTCGTGAGCGCTCGGCTTGCCGGCCATCGGGGGCGTAGTCGGGGACCCGGCCGGCGGATGAGCGCCCGCCTTGGGCTGGCCCATCCCGCCGTGGCCCATGCCGCCGTGGCCCATCATCATCTCGCCGCACATCTTGTGCATTTTATCCATCTCAGCTTTAGACATGGGCTTGCCATCCGGCCCCTTCATGCCGCCCATTTGACCTTTGCCGGCAGGCATCTTGCCGCCCATCATCCCGCCGCACATCTCATGCTGCGCAGCAGCCGCCTTAGGAGGCGGCGTCTTCGCCGGCGGCCCGTCGGCCAGGGCGTAGCTGGCCGAGAACAGGGCGCAAGCGGCGGTAGTCGTGACGATGAGAGACTTCATGACTTCGCTCCAAAACAATGGTTTCAGGTAAGGACGCTCGCGCCGTCAGGCCATTACGCGGATCAAGGGAAAGAGGCGATTGCGTAGACGCGTGTCAGTCTAGAACAGGTGGCGGGGCAGGTCGTTCTAGCTAACGTGTAGGCTAATCGTCTGCTCGTTTTGGGCGAAGTCCATCTGGGGGTATCGCCCCCGAAGCCAGAGGCCTTGTAGTTACGCGGCATGCCCCGCCCGGCTTCGAGGGCGCGACCGATCCGGTAGGTGACGCCACCGTTGCGTGACCAGACCGCGGTGCCGCAGCGAAATTCGCGTCATCGGCGAGTCGCGTCTCGTCGGCCGTCTTCGGACAGCTCGGCGCGCTGGGCCGCACGTGACCCTGGTCATGGTCGGCCATGCAGGGCTTCGACACGGTCCTCAAGCGGATCACCGTCCGGGGCTCGATCCTCGGAACGCGGTGCGATCGATGGGCGCGTGATTTTGAATCTGGAGGAGGTGCGTCGTTCACCTCAAGCGCGCCAAATCGCGGGTGTGAGGCACCTGCACGGGACCCTGGGGTCCGCGGTGGGAAGGTGAAGGGATCGCGCCGCCCTCAGGCGGCGCGACTGGTTGTTTTCTGTGAGCCGCAGCGTTTACATATGATCTTTCATCGGGGGGGCAGCCGTCATAGGCGGGTCGGCCTTGGCCGGGGGGGGCATCGGCATGCTGTCATCCTTCATCGGCGGCGAGCCGGCGCGAGACGACATGCCTGAGCCCTGGGCGTCTTTCTGCATACCCATGCCTTGGGCGTGGGCGTCTCGCTCCATCTGCATGCCTTCCTTGTGGCCCTGGTCGCGCGTTTCAGCCTCGGTCTCGCCATGGGCCGCCGCCGTAGCAGGCGTTGTGGTGTCGGCGGCCACAGCTGCCGCGTCCACAGTGGCTGCGGGGGCCTCGTCCGCCTTCTGGTTGCAGCCAGCGATCGCAAGTGCGACGACCGACGCGGTCAAAAGAGCAGCGGAGCGACGAAGTTTAAGTATAATAGTCATTTTATAACTCCTTGGGTTTGAATAGTGGGGGACGAGCTGATGAGCATGGCGTTTGTCGGGCCACTGGCTGCCTGGCTGCAGCACGCTACGGTGACGATGTCGCTGTTCACGGATGCTATTGCCGTGGCTGTCATCGCCGTAGCGGTTCTCGGTGCGCTTTGGCGAACCTTGGAGCGCGCTTGGAAGCGGAACGCGGAGGCTGACCGCCCTGGCGAGGGGCCCCGCCTCCGTCTTGCCCGCTCTCTGGCCTTGGGCCTTGAGTTTCTGTTGGCGGCGGATGTGATGCGGACCGCGGTCGCGCCGACATGGACGGAGATCGGCCAACTCGCCGCAGTCGCAACGTTGCGAACGGCGTTGAACTTTTTCATTCAGCGCGAAATCGACGCCGCTGAACGCAGGAAGGGCTAAGGCCCGCTTCCAGGCGCCCGACGAACGGCCGCGAGTGGGCCAGGCGGGTGACTGGCTCAAAACCACGCCCGAACCCCCACGACGACGGACAGGTTACTCGTTGGCTCGCCCTCGGCCCGCGCCATTCTCTTTGTGCCGCCGTAGGTCTGTCGCCAGGAGATGCCGACATACGGAGCCAGCTCACGGCGCAGCTCGTAGCGAAGGCGGGCGCCGATCTCTGTGTCGTTGAGGCCCTCGCCGACGCCGAAGCTCCGATCTGCCTGGAGCGCGGCGTTTGCCTCAATGCGGGGCTGAAGGATCAGGCGCTGGCTCAGCAATACGTCATAGGAGGCGGTCACCCGGGCCGAGACCTTGCCATCTTCGCTGACGAACACAGCCGGCTCCAGTTCGTAGCGATACGGTGCGAGGCCCTGCAGACCAATGACCCCGTAGACGCGCGACCGGTCTGGACCTGGCCCCGAGCGCCGCGCGTATCGCACGCCGGCTTGGAAATCGAAGAACGGGGCGATGAGTTGACCGTAGAGCAGCTGGGCCTCTTGCTCGCTGTCGGCACGTTTGGACGCGCTCTGCGCGCCCTCGCTCTTGACCCACAGGCGCTTCACGTCGCCCCCATACCAACCGAAGACGTCCCAACGGATCACGCCCGGGTCGTCGCTCTCTCGGTACTCAAGGAGGTCGGCGAGGAAGTATCCGTAGTTGGCGCTATCGGCCGTGGGCTGTGGCCATCCCTCGCGCTCAGCGAGATTGGGCAGCGTCTCGGGACCTCGTTCCGAAGCGGCGGGCGCCGCGCGATTTGCGGCAGGCGGCATAGCCATTCCGGAGGGCATGCCGGCGCCGGGCGAAGGGGGCGCCTCCTGCGCGTGAACAATGGCAGGGGCTGCCAGGAAGGCGATGGCAAGAGCGGCCGAGCGCATCGGGATCTCCTACTGAGGGGGCGAAGAGACTTCGATGACACGGAACATCCCCATCTCCATGTGCAGGAGGAGGTGGCAATGCATGGCCCAGCGACCGGGCGCGTCGGCCGTGATGGCGACGGTCAGCCGCTCCGCCGGCTTCACGCTAACGGTGTGCTTGCGGGGCTGATGTGCTCCCGCGCCATTTTCGAGCTCCATCCACATGCCGTGCAGGTGAATTGGATGCTCCATCATCGTGTCATTGATCAACACAAGGCGCAGGCGCTCACCGTAAGTGAAGGGTATTGGCGCGCGCGCCTCGGAGTACTTTTTGCCATCGAACGACCACATGTAGCGTTCCATGTTGCCTGTGATGTGCAGCTCGATCTCGCGTGTAGGCGTGCGCTGGTCCTCCTGCGGCGTCACGCTTCGCAGGTCGGCGTAGACCAGCACTCGCGCCGCGGGATCGTCGAAGCCGGAGCCCGGTTCGTGGAGGCGGCTGCGCGCCACCATGGCTACGGAGGAGTTCCCGACGCCATGGGTGTCGGGGCCATGGATGAACGTGGGCGCCGCGCCTGGGTTGGCCGCGAGCGTCGTTCCCATGCTCGCCATAGCGCTGGAGGCCTCGGTCGCCGCGGCCGCGCCATGGGCGTGCGCGCTCGTAAGCTGAGCCTCGACCGCCGCACGACTTCGTTCCACGGCCATGTCGCCCGCCGCGTGCCCAGCCATGTCCATGACGGGCGCCTTGGGAGACGCCGTCGCACCGGACATACCGGTCATGCCCGCCATGTCGCCGGACATCTCCATTCCCGACATGTCCATGCCCATGTCGGCCATGGTGCGCAGCGGTCTCTTGCGACGGGGCGGGATGGGCGCTGTCATTCCGGCGCGCGGCGCGAGCGTGCCGCGCGCAAAGCCACTGCGGTCCATCGCCTCAGCGAACAGGGTATAGGCTTGGTCATCGGGCGTGACGATGACATCGAAAGTCTCGCCCGGCCCTATCCGGAACTCGTCCACGTCGACGGGCTGGACGTTCTGCCCGTCCGCCTGGACCATAGTCATCTTCAGGCCCGGGATGCGGATGTCGAAATAAGTCATCGCGCCGGCAGCGATGAAACGAAGCCGCACGCGCTCGCCGCGGGTGAATAGGCCAGTCCAGTTCGCGTTCGCTGTCAGGCCATTGACGAGATAGGTGTAGGTGTAGCCGGTGACATCGGCGAAGTCTGTCGGGTCCATGCGCATCTTGGTCCAACTCATCCTCTCCCTAATGGTCGCTGGCCAACCATCGCGCGCGGCATCCCGAAACAGGTCCGCGACCGTCCGCTTTTGGTAGTTGTAGTACCCCGCCTGCTTCTTGAGGTTCTTGATGATCTGCTCCGGCGGCTCGAAGCTCCAGTCCGACAGCATCACGACGTAGTCGCGCTCGTAGGCGAACGGCTCAGGGGCGGCAGGGTCGATGATGAACGGGGCGTAGACGCCCAGCAATTCCTGTCCCCCGGAATGGCTGTGGCACCAGTACGTGCCGCTTTGCAGCAGCGGGAAGCGATAGGTGAAGGTTTCGCCCGGCGCGATGCCACCGAAACTCACACCGGGGACGCCATCCATCGCGGGCGGCAGGATGATCCCATGCCAATGGATGGACGCAATGTCCTCGAGTCGGTTAGTGACCCGCAGGACGGCTTCCTCCCCCTCCCGAAAACGCAGCAGCGGGCCTGGGATCGTCTGGTTGATGGCCATGGCGTGGCCGGGGCGATCTCCGACCATCAGCTGGAAGTGACCGATCTCAAGGTCTAGAGCGCGCTCGCCTCTCGTTCCCGCGACAGGAGCGAGTGCGGGCTGGACGACGCTGGTCCGAGCGTAGGCCGGCGCCGCACGTGCAAGTGCGGCGGAGAGCCCCAGACCCCCTCCGGCCGCCAGCACTGCGCGGCGACTGATGAGTTCACGCGAACTGAACATAGACCCTCCTCGCCGCTCCCGGCGCTGATCAGACGCGGCGGCGCGCGTTACATTACAAGCCTACCGGCTATCGGCGTCGCCGCTCCTCGAGAGCCGGAACGTGCTATCAGAACGACTGACCGCAGACGGTTCGCCAACCTATCCGCTACAAGGGCCCGCTGGAGATCGAGACGGCCACCGCCGTACAGGGCCATGGCTCCGTCTACGGACTCAGGTAGTCACCGGTGAAAGCCCTCTTTTACCCCAGCTCCACAGTATCTATTCCTCGATATCGCTTACGCGCATCTCCGCCCGCTCGCCATGCTGGCGGAGCACATCGACCATCCTTTGGGCCTGATCTACAGCTACCGCCTTGCACCAACATGGCGTCATCATCTGGTGATCGCGCCGAACCGCCCAGCCGTAGGCTTCCTTAACCACTTCAAAGGTAATCGGTCCGCGATCCCGGCTGCTCGTCGTGTCAGGTTCTGCCATGGCTGGCCTCCTTCAATGGCTGCGTTCGCGACCTGTGATGACGCAGACGCATTCTTATGACGCGAGAGCCTGGCGCGCCTTACACCGGCGGCGCGATCGCCCGTCAGCTCGGCTCTGGCGGGGATGTAACAATGAGGGCGATCAAGCGTCCTTAACCGCACGTCCTGGCTAAAGGAGCCGATCCCCGACCGTGCGGGGAGCGGCCTTCGACTAGTCGCTATTGGCGTCGTGCCAGGCCTTGAGCCATGTCAAGGCGACGCACAGCAGGAGCAAACAGGAATTCGCCATGAGCTCCCGTCCCGACCATTTTTCCGCCGCCGGATCCGACCCCGATGAAAAGCTGTCAGCGGTTGCGGCTGCTGACGCGGCCGTCCGGCGCGAACTCGTCGAGGGTCATCGCGATTTCCTGACCTTCCTGCGTCGCCGGCTGGGGAACCCACATGACGCAGAGGACGTTCTGCAAGAGTTCATCGCCCGTGCGTTGGATCGCTCCAGGCACCTCAGGGATGTGCAATCGGTCCGCGGCTGGCTCAGCCGGGTTCTGGCGACGACGCTGGTGGATCATTATCGGCGGGCGGCCCGCCGAAAAGATTCTCCGCGCGATCCGGCTGACCTTGAGGCGCTCGCCGTCGCGCCGGACCCTGAAATCGAAGCGGCCGTCTGCTCCTGCCTCTATCGTTTGCTGCCGACGCTAAAGCCTGAATACAGCGAACTGATCTGGCGGGTCGATCTACTTGACGAGCCCCGCGACC
Source organism: Caulobacter sp. GSs2 (assembly GCF_058680895.1). The sequence goes on from NZ_JBZWJL010000002.1 coordinate 45,740, forward strand.
GGGTCGCCGCGTCGCTTGGGCTGACGCTCAACAACGTCAACGTGCGTCTCCACCGCGGGCGTAGGGCGCTGCGCGCGCGGCTCGAGGAGATCTGCCTCACCTGTCCTCAACACGGATTTCTCGACTGCCGGTGCGATGAGGGTGAGCGAATTCGTCTGATTCACATGCGGCGGGCGACGGCGGGCTAAGCCGCAGGCACGGGCCACGATAGAAGGGACGATGTTCTGTCAATGTGGCGCGCCCATCAAGCAGCTGGTGCTTCGCCGCTACGAGCTTCTACGCTCCGCAGGGAATCTGAGGGGTCGCTTTTTGGATTCAGCGCCCACCGCTCAAGCTAGCCAGGGCCTGCTGGGCGTCGCCCTGAATAACCGCTAGGTGATCCGGACCGACGAAACTCTCCGCATAAATCTTGTTGAGGGGCTCGGTCCCTGATGGGCGGGCGGCGAACCACCCGCTCTTGGCCTTAACCTTCACGCCGCCGAACGGCTCCCCGCGGGGGCTGGCGATCTCTACCGACAACACTGGCTCTCCGCCGAGCTCAGCAAGTTGCAGATCCTGCGGTCTGAGGCCCCGCAGCCAGGCCTTTTGCTGCGGTGTGGCTGGCGCATCTAGACGTTCATAGTAGGAGGGGCCGATTGCGTCGGCCACCGACGTGTAGACCATGCCGGGGTCCTGGCCGGTTCGCGCAAGGATTTCCGCAGCCAGAAGCCCGAGGCTTAAACCGTCCTTCTCCGTTGTCCAAAGCGACCCGTCGAGCCTTCGGAACACCGCGCCGGCACTCTCCTCGCCCGCGAAGCCCAGGGCGCCGTCGGAAAGTCCATCGACGAACCAACGAAATCCCACCGGGGTCTCAACCAGCGGCCGCTGAAGTCTGGCGGCGAGCCGGTCGATGAGGGCGCTTGTGACCATGGTCTTGCCGATCGCGAGCCCGGCAGGCCAAGCGGGACGGTGTTCAAACAGATAGGCGACCGCCGCCGCCAGATAGCGGTTCGGCTCCATCAGACCACCCGAAGGCGTCACCACACCGTGCCGGTCGGCATCTGGGTCGTTGCCGAACGCGATGTCGAAGCGCGCCCGCAGGTCGACTAGCCGGGCCATCGCATAGGGCGAGGAGCAATCCATGCGGGTCTCGCCGTCATGGTCGGCGGTCATGAAGGCGAACCGCGGATCCACGACTTCGCTGACGACGGAGCCCTGCAGCCCGTAAGTCTCCAGGACCAGAGGCCAGTACTCGGCGCTGGCCCCGCCCAAGGGATCGATCCCAATACGCACCCCAGCGGCGCGGATCGCCTCAAGGTCCACCACCTGAGGCAACTCGGCGATGAAGGCAGTCCGATAGTCGTAACGCGCCGCATGCGAAGACCGAGCCGCGCGGGGAAAAGGAACGCGCGTAACGTCCCGCAACGCCGTAGGAAGCGCAGCGTTGGCGAGCTGCTCGATCGCCTCAGTGATCCGAGGTTCGGCTGGCCCGCCGTGCGGCGGATTATACTTAAAGCCGCCATCCTGGGGCGGATTGTGAGACGGCGTGAGAATGATCCCGTCCGCCAGCCCTGAGGTGCGCCCCTTGTTGTAGTGCAGGATGGCGTGCGACACCGCAGGCGTCGGCGTGTAGCCGTCCCGGGCGTCGAGCATCACCGTCACGCCGGCGGCGACGAAGACCTCAACGGCCGTCCTGAGCGCGGGCTTCGAGAGCGCGTGGGTGTCGCCGGCCAGGAACAGCGGTCCATGGACGCTCGCGGCTTTGCGGTGACGACAGACAGCGGCGCAGATCGCCACGACATGCGCCTCATTGAAGGTCCCCGCGAGCGCCGAGCCGCGATGGCCGGAGGTACCGAAGGCGACGCCTTGGGCCGGATTTGTCGGGTCGGGGCGGACCGCCGTGTAGGCGTCGATGAGCTTGGAGACATCGATCAAATCCGCCTTCGCGACGGGGCGTCCTGCCCGGGGATCCACGCTGCGGGTCACGCAGCACCAGCCTTCGGGTCGCCGGCGCCCAGCCGGACGCGCAGACGCCGGACGCCGTCCGCTGAGCTGAGGGGTATGCGCAACGGTCGCTCGCAGAGCCGAACGCCGTCCAGCACGGCTTCGGCGACGCCCCGGCAGACGCCGTCGGGGTTCTCCACCTCGATCTCGTAACGGGCGGCGCCAAACCGGTAGAAGAGCTTGAAGCCTGGCCAGTGTCGCGGAATGCACGGATCGAGCAGCAGGGCGTCACCATGGCGCCGCAGGCCGAGAAGCGACTCTAGTCCCGCGCGGTACATCCAGCCGGCGGCGCCTGTATACCAGGTCCAACCGCCCCGCCCGAGGTGCGCCGGGTGCGAATAGATGTCGGCGGCGACCACGTACGGCTCAACCTTGTACCGCTGGGCCTCAGATGGCGTGCGGCTGTGATTGATCGGGTTGAGCATGGCTAGGAGGCTTGCGGTCCTGTCGCCGTCCCCCACCGCTGCGAAGGCCATCGCCGTCCACACCGCGGCGTGAGTATATTGGCCGCCGTTCTCTCGCACGCCGACCGGGTAGCCCTTGATATAACCGGGGTCCTTTGGGCCCTTGTCGAAGGGCGGCGTGAACAACAGAGCTAGGCCGGCGTCGGCGTCGATCAACTCACGTTCAACTGCGGCCAACGCCTGTCGCGCGCGGTTCGGCTCTGCCACCTCGGAGAGCACGGCCCACGATTGCGCAATCGCGTCGATGCGGCACTCGTCGCTGTCGGGCGAGCCCAGCGGCGAGCCGTCGTCGTACCAGCCGCGAAGGTACCAGTCGCCGCCCCACGCGCTCCGCTCGAGCGCGGCCTTTAGGCCCTCGGCGTGGGCAGCCCAGCGCTCTGCGTGCGCCGCCTGCCCGAGAGCCGCCGCCAACGGCGCGAAATCCGTCAAGGTGCGATGGAGAAACCAGCCCAACCACACGCTCTCGCCTCGGCCGTGCTGGCCGACGCGGTTCATGCCGTCGTTCCAGTCGCCGCCGCCGATCAATGGCGCGCCATGGCCCCCCACCTGGAGGCTGGCGTCTAGCGCCCGCGCGCAGTGTTCGAAGAGGCTGACGCTCTCGCCGGTTTCGGGATGGAAGAACGCCTCGGTCGCGGTCGGCTCAAGGGCCTGGCCTTCCAGGAACGGGATCGGCTCGTCGAGCACCGCTCGGTCGCCGGTCGCCGCGACATAGTTCGCGACCGCGTAGGCCAGCCACACCCGATCATCCGAAAAGCGTGTACGGACCCCCTGGCCGGAGTGGGGCAGCCACCAATGCTGCACGTCGCCTTCGGGGAATTGGCGCGCCGCTGCCCTGAGCAAGTGCTCGCGTGCGGTTTCGGGGGACGCATGCACCAGCGCCATGACGTCCTGCAGCTGATCGCGGAAGCCATAGGCGCCGCTCGCCTGATAGAAGCCGGCCCTTGCCCATAAGCGGGACGCGACGGTCTGGTAGAGCAGCCAGCCATTGAGCATCAGGTCCAGGGCTGGGTCGGGGGTTTGCACCTGTACGGCCCCTAGGAGACGCTCCCAATAGGCGTCTACCTCCGCCAGGACTTCATCCAAATCAGCCTGACCGTAACGCGCGATCAGCTCGCGGGCGGCGTCGACGTCCTCGCCCTCCCCGATGAGGAAGACCAGTTCGCCCGTCTCCCCGGGCGCGAGCGACAGCGGCGCATCCATGGCCCCACAGGGGTCTAGCGCGGCCCCTGTTCGGCCGGAGAGCGCGCTGCCCGCCAGACCCGCTGGCCGACGCAGGCTGCCGTTGCGGCCGATGAATTCCCGGCGATCGCCCGTCCAGCTCGTCTGGCGGCCACAGGCGTCAAGAAACGCCACCCGCTCCCCAAAGCTGGGATCCCAGCGGTTCTGCGCCATCAGGGCCCCGCTCGCTTTATCGACGTGCGTGACCGTAAACGGCGCTATCGCGTCGCGGCTTTTGCCGAGGACCCACTCCACATAGGCGCAGGCCGACAGCCGGCGCGGCCGGCTGGACAGATTGCGGACTTTCAGCCGCAGGATTTTCACCGGGTCTAGCAGCGGCGTATAGGCGAGGAGCTCCGTCTCGAAGTCGCCGACCGTGGCTTTGAATCGGCTGTAGCCGCGGCCGTGGCGGCAGACATAGGTCGCCTCTGGATCCCGCACCGGGTAGGCGGTCGGGCTCCAGAGCTCGCCGGTTTCCATGTCGCGCAGGTACAACGCCTCGCCACCGCGATCGGCGACCGGGTCGTTCGACCAGGGGGTGAGCTGGTGCTCGCGGCTATTGAGGGCCCAGGTGTATCCCGAACCTTCCGCGGAGATCTGGAACCCGAAGCTCGGGTTGGCGACGACGTTGATCCAGGGCGCTGGCGTGGTCTGGCCAGGGCTGAGGACAACGACATACTCCCGGCCCTCGCGCGCGAAGCCGCCGATCCCGTTGTAGGCCTCCAGGTCTGGGACAGGCGATGACCGCAACGGCCTAGCGGGAACCTGCGGCGCCGCCAAAGGTGGCCGCGGCCACTCGCGCCGATCCCGTAGCCGGTCGAGCTGGCCTTCCAGCCGGCCGTGCTGCGCAGACAACACAACCCGCGCTACCGACAACAGGCGGGCCTGGAGCGCGGGCGAAATGAGGTCGCCGCGCAGCACGTAGACCCCACCCGGTAGTGGCTCTTCGTCTGGCGCGCGGCGGGATTGCGTCACGCGCACCAAGGCCTCCAACGCGCCTTGCAGGTCTTGGATGTAGGAGGCCGCGTGGTCATTCAGGATCACGACATCCACCGGGAGCCGCTGCAGCTTCCAGTATTCCGCAGCGTGGAGCAGGTCGCGGGCGGTGGCGAGATGTTCGAGGTCGTCTATCCGCAATAGGATCAGAGGCAGGTCGCCTGATATGCCCAGGGCCCAGAGGTCCGGCTGCCCCCCCGCGCCCGCCGCCACCACCTCTGACGGGGGTCTGAGCGCAGGCGTCGCGTAAATCAGGTGGCCGGCCAGGCGCTGGAAGTTGTCGGCGTCCCGGTGGGTGACGCCGAGATGGCGCAGCTGCACCTGCGCCCGGGTCCACGCCAAGGCTGCGGCCCGTTCGCAGGCCGCGGTGTGAAGATGCTGATCCAACACCTCCAAGATGGCTTCGCGCGAGCCGGCGGCGAAGGTCCAGAAGGAGACCTGGGCTGTAGAGCCGGGGGCGATCCGCACGCGTCGCCGAAGCGCGAAAATCGGATCGAGCACCGCGCCGGCCTGGCCGGTCAGCGGACGGCCTTCGAAGACGACGATCGGTGCGCGGACATCGCGGTTCCGGCCCAGGAAGCGCGCGCGATCGGTCTCGAATTCCGGTTTGCCTAGGGCCTGGCCTTCGACGATCGCCAGATGGGCGGCCCAGAGCTCGGGCTCCTCCGGCGCCCGGCGTCGACGGGTCGCAAGCAAGGCGCCCCCCAGCGCCGGATGGTGTTCCGTCTCCACGAACAGCTTGGAGAACGCCGGGTGGGCGGCGTCGGCGGCGTCGGGCGCAAGGACCAGCTCACCATATGAGGTGATTTCGACTTCGCGCTCGACGTCGCCGGCGTTGGTCAAGGTCACGCGTCGGAGCTCCCCGTCATCCTCCGCCGAAACCAGCACCACGAGTTCAGTCACCAGGTCGCCATCGCGGCGCGAGTATTCCGCGCGGTCGGCGAAGAAGGTCACGCCATACTCCGACGGCTCGGCGGCGGTAGGCTGATAGCCGGTGGACCAAACGCGCCCGCTCGCCACATCGCGCAGATAGATGAAAGCGCCCCAGTCGTCGCGCACGCTGTCTTCGCGCCAGCGCGTTAGCGCCTGGCTTCGCCAGCGGCTGTAACCGCCTCCCGCAGCGGTGAGCATTACGCTGTAGCGACCGTTCGACAAAATGTGGGTGGCGGGACTCGCGCCGTGCGGTGTGGAGTAGTGGCGCCCGAGCGCCAGTTCCGGCGCCTCGGTCAAGTGCGGGCCCGCGCGCTCGGCGGCGGCCGTTGCCGGCCGGACGTCGCGCGGCATCCGCTCGTGCAGGAGGAGCTCGGCGGCCTGCACGAGCGGATCGGCGTGGAAGCGCTCGCGTAACAGTCCGCCCAGCAACGTATTCGCCAAGGCGGTGACCGTCATCCCCTGGTGATGGGCCATGAACGATCGCACGATAGCGACACGGGCGCCTTCTGGCACCCGCGCGGGCGTGTAGTCCAAAGCCTCATAGAAGCCGTGGCGTCCCTTTGCGCCCGCGGCGGTCAAGACGCCGAAATTGGCGACGGCTTCGCGCGGATCGATCATCGCGGCGAGCGCTGTCGCATAGGGTGCGACGACGGCCTCCTCGCCGAGGCCTCGCTTGAGACCGAGACCCGGAATCCCGAAGTTGGAGTATTGGTAGGTGAACTCGAGGTCCCGCGCGTTGAACCCGGATTCCGAAACGCCCCAGGGCCGCCCATGGCTGCGGCCATACTCGATCTGGCGGCGAACGACCGCGCGCAGCGACCGCTCCAGCAGACTGCCGGCGGGCGAGCGCATCACCAGAGACGGCATCAGGTATTCGAACATGGACCCCGACCAGGAAATCAGGGCGGCGCCTTCGGGCGTGGGGGTCACCGCATGACTGAGTCTAAACCAGTGACGCGCCGGCACGTCGCCCTTGGCGATGGCGAGGAAGCTCGCCAGCCGGGCCTCAGAGGCCAACAAATCGTAGCAGTTGGCGTCCAACGCCCCATCGGCGACGCGGTAGCCGATCGACAGCAGCTTGCGGTCCTGATCGAGCAGGAAGCCGTACTCCATCTCCAGCGCCAGTTGGCGCGTGGCGGCTTCCGCCGCCGCGAGGCGGCGGTCCAGCTCAGAGAATTCCAAGTCGCGGAGATGGCTGCAGAGCCCCGTCTCCACCGCGGATAGCCAATGGGCCAGCTCCGCAGCGTCCTCGCGTTCCGCCAGCAGACCCCGCAGTGGTCCAGCGAGCCCCGCCCATTCGCGCAGGACATCGTCCAACGCCGTTCGGTGGTCCTTTCCCTCCTCGCTGCGGCGCAAGGTCCCCAAGAGGTTCCGCAGCGCCTCGTCCAGGCGCCCCCAGGTCTGTTGGGCGGCCACTGAAGGCGCGCAGAGCGGCACCAATTCCTCCCTGGCGAGGTCGATGGCGTCGCACACACCGGCCCATCGCGCCTGCGGGGGGAGCGGCTGGTCCCGCCACGCGCGGCAGCTCGCCGCGAGCGTCAGCAGGCATCCTGCCAGGTTGCCGCTGTCCACGGTGGACACATAGAGCGGCTCCAGCGCGCGCAGATCGCGCGTGTCATACCAGTTGAGGAAGTGGCCGTGGCGCCGGTCCATGCGCTGCAAGGTGGCCAACGTGGCCTCAATACGCGCGAGGGCGTCGCCGACGCCGATCCAACCAAGGTCGCGCGCGCAGACGGTCGAGAGCAGGTAGAGACCGATGTTGGTGGGAGAGGTGCGGTGGGCGACGGCCGGGGGATCTTCCTGGACGTTGTCCGGCGGCAGGTTGTTGTCGGCGGCGGTGACGTAGGTTTCGAAGTAGCGCCAGGTCCGGCGCGCCGTCAGACGCAGCGCGGCCGTGTCGTCCGCGGTCAGCTCGCCCGCTTCCGGCAGGGGTTGGATTCGGCTGATCCGCTGAGCGACCAACGGCGCGAACAGCCAAGCGAAAGAGATGCTGATCCCCAGAGGCCAAGCCTCGCCGGACCAGATCGCACTGATCGCAAGGCCTGCGCAGGCCAGGGGCAATACGCCCCACATCCGTCGATAGAAATCTGAGACGTGCAGCTGCAGGCCTGCCGCGAGCTGGGCTGCGGGCACCCATTCCAGCAGTCGGCGGCGGGTGACAAACAGGCGCCATAGCGTCCGAACGATGGCGTCGGACATGAGCCAGGCCTGGTGGGGCAAAAGCGTGACCAGCAGCAGGGCGCGCGCGGTCGCGATTCGCAGGTCCGCGCCCATGCCTCTCAGTCGGTCTCGCGTGCGTATCCCGGCGGTCCGCGGCGCCAGGTCATCGATCAGCGGCATGAGCGCCGGTGCGACGACGGAGCCCAGCACGAACAGCGTCCAAACGACGGCATGGCTGCCGAGGGCGGCCCACCCCACGAACAGCGCCGCTACGGCCGCTGGCGCGGTCAAGGTCCGGCGCAGATTGTCGAGCATCTTCAGCCGGCCGATGACCGGGAGCGGCCCCGGCGCGAGGCATCTGCCCGCGGGCAGGCGAAGAATCCAAGGCAACAACTGCCAGTCGCCGCGAGCCCAGCGATGGTGCCGAAGGCTCGCAACGTCGTAACGGGTGGGGGCATCGTCGACCACCTCGACATCGGATACAAGACCGGTGCGCGCATAAACCCCCTCGAAGAGGTCATGGCTCAACATCGTTGACTCCGGCACGCGCCCGCCAAGCGCCGCCTCGAAGGCGTCTACATCGTAGATCCCCTTGCCCCCGTAGGAGCCTTCGCCGAACAGGTCCTGATAGACGTCGCTGACCGCGGCGGCGTAGGGGTCGATCCCGCTCGCTCCCGAAAACAGCCGGTGGAACAGCGAGCCGCTATGACCCACCGGCAGCGACGGCGAAACCCGCGGTTGCAGGATTCCGTAGCCTTCCACCACCCGCTGCTGTCCCGCATCCAGGCGTGGGCGGTTGAGGGGATGAGCCATCTTGCCGATAAGGCGGCGCACCGTGTCGTGCGGCAGGCGCGTGTCGGCATCCAGTGTAATGACGTACCGCACACCCTCCGGGACGGTGATTGGCGCCTCGGGCGCGGCGACGAATGTCGTATCCTGCGCCCCGCGCAGCAGGCGGTTCAACTCGTGAAGCTTGCCGCGCTTGCGCTCCCATCCGATCCAGCGGCCTTCGCTGTCGTTCCATACCCGACGGCGATGCAGCAGCAAGAAACGGTCTCCCCCGGGCGCTGGACCATATTTCTGGTTCAGGCTCGCGATCCCATCGGCCGCCAGGGCGTGGAGTTCGGCATCGACCGGCTCGCTCTCGCGTTCCGCGTCCACCCAGTCCGACAGGAGTGCGTAGTGAACGTCGCCTTCGACACTAGCCAGATAGTGTATCTCCAGACCCTCAACCTGCTCCTGGATTGTTTGCCGACTGCTAAGCATCATCGGCACCGCGACAAGCGTGCGATGCTCGGCGGGGACTCCGCCCGTCAGCTCGAGCGCTGGGAGGAAGCCTGCTCGAATGCTATGGGTGACAACCGCGTTGACGAGGGCGACGGCGAGCTCCAAGGCCGGGACGGCTCCGAGCACCGCCAAGGCGCCCAGCCAGGCGCCGCCCAGGTCTCGCGCATGGACGAGCGGCAATAGCAGGATAAACGCGGCTGCGGAGATGATCGCTGCGGCATAGCCCCAGGCTCCGAGGCGCTGGAACGCCCGGGTCAGGACCTCGCGCGGCGGCGGTCTAAATCCCAACGCCCGTTCGAAGCGAGGCCGTTCCGACCCGATCAGGTGACAGCCGACGTGGCAGCTCGCCACCTCGCCAGCACAGGCCCCAGCGCGTTCGATGGCGTCCCGGGTCACCTCCATCTCGCTCTTACCGCTGCCTCGCGAGAGGGCCTCGATTGCGGTGCGGTAGAGATTGCGGGTCGCGAAATCCATCTCCCCGAAGTCGCCTGCCCGTGTCAGGGCCGCATCGACGAGACTCATCCGCTCGACCAGGTCCAGCCAGTCCACCTCCGAGATGCGTCGCAGGCTCGTGACGATGTTGCGCACGGTGCCAGCGGCGGCGACCTGACGATCATGTTCCCCGCGAACGACCGCGTCAGCTGTAACGCCGTGCCCTGCGAGCTGCTCGTCCAGCCAGCTCAACACGGGTGCGATACTTGCGTCCTGGTCGCGCAGCCGATGCACGAGCTGCATTGTGAAGGCGTCTGGTCGCTGCCGCCGACTTTCCCAGCCCTGAAGCACGGCGGCAGCGGGTTCGGGGTCGCGACCGTAGGCGCCGAGCAGGCGGTCCGCCAGATGGTCGGCGGTGATGCGGGCCTCGCGACTGTCCAAGATTTGGTCGGCGAGGCGTCGTAGATTCTCCACGAGAATGAGGCGCAGGGTGATGGCCACGGCCCAGAGCTCGCCGATGGTGAGCGGGTGGACGCTCTGGTAGGCGTGGACGTAGCGCTGGAGCATACCCACGTCGAAGCGGCTGTCCGTGTGGGCGACGAACGCCCAGACAAGGCCAAACACCCGTGGGTAGCCGGCGAAGGGACCTGAGATCAGCTTCGGAAGCTGGCGGTAATAGCCGGGCGGCAAATCGCGCCGAATTTCTCGGATCTGCTCTTCGACCACATGGAAGTTGTCGAGCAGCCATTGCGCCGCGGGCGTCGCGTCGTCGTCGCCCCCACCCGAGCGTTGCAGCACTGCAAAGGCTTCGGTGAGCCGGCGCTGATTGTCCAGCAGTCGGCCCGTGAGACTGCGGCCGGGCTTGGGGCCCCCTTCGACCGGCTGAGCCAGAGCGAGGCTCTTAGCGTGCGCCTCGAGCCGCTCGACGCTGAACAGTTCGGCGCGAATGGGCGTTTCGTCCAACCACAGGCCGCCGGACCTGCGCTCCAGCGCGCGTCGAACCAAATCTATAGGCATGGCGAAAGCCCGCCGCGCCTAGCGCAGTCAGGGAACCCGCAGCGTCGGCGCGGGTCGACACCGACGCCAGTGTGTTGTCCAGGGCGGCTGTTCATCTCCCATCAGACGCATCTGGCTCGGCCGCCATTACAGCACATGGTCGCCGTTCAACCGTAATGCTGACGCGCGGGCTGCGTCCCTAGGCAATGGGACGACGACGCATGCTGTCGCTTGGTGCGGTCGCACCGGGCTGCAGGACTGGACACGCGGGGAGTTCGAGGAGGTTCGATATGAACGGGACGATTGGACGGGCCCTAGGCCTCTCGGCGCTCTTCGCGCTTATGCCTGTGCTGGGTTCAGCAGCCCCAGCCGAGGTCTGGCACCGGTACATCATGCGTGGTCAGGTCGTGGAGATGCAGGGGCAGGCGGTGATTCTGTGCGTCGGGACCGCTGAAGGGGCCAAGCCCGGACAGGTCCTCACTGTTGTCCGATTCATCAGAACGCCAGGAGCCTCTAAAGGCGCGCCCCCCACCCCGCGCCGCGATGATGTCGGCGCGGTCCGCATCGACCGGGTGATCGACGAGCATTTCGCCGAGGCGTCGCTGGTCAACGGCCAGGCCAGGAAGTTCGATCTGGTCGAACTCAAAGCGCGTTAACGAAAACAGGCGCGCGAGGGCCGAGCTGCACTCCCGCCGCATGGGCCAACCGCCGCTCCATTCTAGAATGTCCGAGGAGACGATCATGAAAGCACTTGTTTATGGCGGCCCTGGCCAACTCACCCTCATGGAGAGGCCGAAACCTGAGCTTCAGGAGCCCGGCGATGCGATCGTCAGGATGCTGAAGACGACGATCTGCGGCACCGACCTGCACATCGTGAAGGGCGACGTCCCGACCTGTGCGGCGGGCCGCATCCTCGGCCATGAAGGCGTAGGCGTCGTCGAGTCCGTCGGGGTGGGCGTGAGGGCCTTTAAGCCTGGCGACCATGTGCTGATTTCTTGCATCTCGTCTTGCGGCAAGTGCGAATTCTGCCGCCGCGGGATGTACTCCCATTGCACGACGGGCGGCTGGATCCTCGGAAACACCATCGACGGCACTCAGGCCGAATTTGTCCGAACGCCGCATGCCGACACCAGCCTCTATCCCATCCCCACCGGCGCGGATGAAGAGGCGCTGGTCATGCTGAGCGACATCCTGCCCACGGGATTCGAATGCGGAGTGCTCAACGGCAAGGTGGCGCCCGGCGCTAGCGTCGCGATCGTGGGCTCCGGACCCATCGGCCTCGCAGCGCTGCTTACGGCCCAGTTCTACTCGCCCTCCGAGATCATCATGATCGACGTAGATGACAACAGGCTCGGTATCGCCCGCCAGTTCGGGGCCACGCACACCATCAACAGCGCGGACGGCAAGGCCGCGGACGCCGTGAAGGCGCTGACCAACGGGCGCGGTGTGGACACCGCAATCGAAGCTGTCGGCCTGGCGGCGACGTTCGAGCTTTGCCAGGATCTGGTCGCGGTGGGCGGCGTGATCGCCAACATCGGCGTACACGGCCACAAGGTCGACCTGCACCTGGAGCGGCTATGGTCGCAGAGCATCACCATCACCACGCGCTTGGTGGACACCGTGACCACTCCGATGCTCCTGAAGACCGTTCAGTCGGGCAAACTTGATCCGACGCGGCTCATTACCCACCACTTCAGCTTGGACGAGGCCGTCGATGCTTATGACACGTTTCGTCGGGCGGCCGAAACTCAAGCCCTGAAAGTGATGATCTACACCTAGGACATCCCACCGGCGCCAACAGCGTCGCCCGTCGAATGGAGAAGCAAGTTGCGCGATCGCCGAGAACTCTTGACTGTCTTGACCCTCGCCGGAGCCGCCGCGGCGCTGCCCGCCGCAGCGCAAAGCCCGGCGTCCAAAATAGCAGCCGATCCGCACGCGATGTCGATGGACGACTGCGTGACGCTCTGTATCGCCTCGCATCGCAGATGCCTGACCAGCGCCCGGCACGTGCTCGAACAGCCGCAACTCCACGCCGCTGCGCAGCTGGTGGCGCTGCTGCAGGATTGCGCTGAGCTCTGCCAGACCACAGCCAATTCGATGCTCCGCGGCGCGCCGACGCACACGCTCCTGTGCGGCGCCTGCGCCGACCTCTGCGCCGCGTGCGCCCAGGCCTGTGACGCTTACAAGAACGATGCGGTGCTCACCCGGTGTGCGGCCACCTGCCGGGACTGCGGGGCGGCGTGCCGGCACATGGCCATGTAGGGCCGCGGCCACCGACGCCGTGGCCGCCGACATGATGCGTACCGCCGACACGCCTCTGCTCCAACCGCCCCCTGAGCCCATTTGAGGACCCCGCCATGAGCACCCCTGCCCGCCCTCTCCCCAACCGCCGGGCCTATCTGGTCGGCGGCGGGATCGCCTCCCTCGCCGCGGCAGCCTTTCTGGTGCGGGACGGCGGCTTCGAAGGCTCCGACATCGATATCTTCGAAGAGGCGCCGATCCTGGGCGGGAGCCTGGACGGCTCGGGGAGCGCCGACCTCGGCTATGTCGTCCGCGGCGGGCGCATGTTCACCTACGAGGCCTACACCTGCACCCTCGCGCTGCTGGACTCCATACCTTCACTCGCAGACGCCGCGGTCTCGCTCAAGGACGAGATGCTCGCGTTCAACACGGAGCTCCGCTCAGACTCGCACGCGCGGCTCGTGGCGGGCGGACGGCGGCTAGACACGTCCGATCTGCAGCTCACCCGCCGCGACCAGCTCGACCTGGCGAAGGTAATGATGACGCCGGAGGACGCCTTGGGGACGAAGTGCATCGAGGATCTGTTCCAGCCCGCATTCTTCAAGACCAACTTCTGGTGCATGTGGGCGACGACATTCGCCTTCCAGCGTTGGCACAGCGCCGTCGAACTGAGGCGCTATATGCACCGCTTCGTCCAGGAGCTTCCACGCCTCCACACGCTCGGCGGCGTACGGCGCACGCGTTTCAACCAGTATGACTCGATCGTTCTGCCGCTCCAGCGCTGGCTCGAAGGATTGGGTGTCCGGATCCATTGCGGCGCAAGGGTCGACGACCTGCAATACCGCTATGGCCGGACTGGCCGGCACGTGGACCAGCTCCTCTACCGCGTGGGCGAGGCCGCGCGGGTCGCGGAGGTCGGCAGGGACGACCTGGTGCTCGTGACCAACGGCTCGATGACAGCCGGCGCCACCTTCGGCTCCATGCACGAACCGGCGGCCGCGACCCCTCAGGACAAGGGCGGCGCCTGGACCCTGTGGGAGATGCTGGCCGAGCGCGAAACGGGGCTCGGGCGGCCGGATGTCTTCACTCGCGACACGGCGGGATCGCGATGGCTGTCCTTCACCGTGACGCTCCGCGACCCCGCCTTCTTTGAGCTCATGGAAGCCTTCACCGGCAATCCCGCGGGAACCGGCGGTCTCGTGACCTTCAAGGATTCGAGCTGGCTGATGTCGGTGGTGCTGGCGCACCAACCCCACTTCATCGACCAGCCGGATGGCGTCTTCGTCTTCTGGGGCTATGGTCTCTTCGTCGATGAGGTCGGCGACTTCGTCGGCAAGACGATGGCCGAGTCCACAGGGGAGGACATCCTCGTGGAGTTGCTGGGTCACCTCAGACTGCAAGCCCTTCAGGCCAAGATCCTCGAGTCCGCCGAGTGCATCCCATGCATGATGCCTTACATCACGAGCCAGTTCATGCCGCGCGCGGCCGGCGACCGGGCGCCGGTGCGCCCGCCGGCGATCCATAACCTGGCCTTTATCGGTCAGTTCTGCGAGCTGCCGGAGGATGTCGTGTTTACCGTGGAGTATTCGGTCCGGTCCGCCCAGACCGCCGTCTACGGCTTGCTGGACCTGGATGCCCCCATCCCCTCAATCTACCATGGCGATCGCGACCCGGCGGTGCTGCTCGAATCGTCCATGGCGCTCCTGCGCCAGCCGCGAGCCGCGCAATCAGAGCGAGACGCCCAATGACACGACCCCGACTGGGGAGGATTTTACTGATTGACGACCCGGAGTTCACGGAAAGCCGGTGTCGAGTTCTCTCCGTGCGTGCGCCCATCGCGTTGATCTAAGTCCTCCCGAGACCCGCCTGCTGCATGGCGCGCCGCGGGCAACCATAGTGCGCATTCCCCCGGCGAACCTTGCCGACTGATGCAGTGGATGCGCCGGCGTAATGTCAGCCTTGTCCCTGCGTCTATCTCGGGTCCGGCAATGGCCACTTCGCGGCAGACCGTCGGATTGATGACAAGGAACATGAGTCGTGGCCGACCTTCCCAATTCGCGCAGCATCGTACGCGGCTTGGCCATAGCCGCCGGCGGAGCGGTGCTGGCCTATCTCTTCTTCGGCGAGCACCGGGTGCATCTCTTGGGCTACCTGCCGTTCCTCTTTCTGCTCGCCTGCCCGCTCCTGCACATGGCGATGCATGGGGGTCACGGCGGTCACGCGGGCCACGGCGACAAGGCCGGTCCTTCCCCAACCGACGGGCCGAAGGCGACGCCCACCCATCAACACCAGCCCTGAGGAGCTTCCCATGCAGGAGCCGCCAGCCTACGGCCTTTGGTCGCTCGTCATATTGAACTCGGTGCTGTTCATCTTCTTCGCGTTCACCTTCTTCAAACCGAGGACGGGCCGAGACTGGCGCTCCTTCGGCGCCTTCAGCGCCTTCCTGGTCGCGCTCTTCACGGAGATGTACGGCTTTCCGCTGACCATCTACGTGCTCTCGGGCTGGCTGCAGAGCCGCTATCCGAACGTGAACTGGTTCAGCCACGACTCCGGCCACCTGCTGGAGATGATGTTCGGCTGGAAGGCCAACCCGCACTTCGGCCCGTTCCACGTCATCAGCGCGCTGTTCATCGGCGGTGGCTTCTGGCTGATCTCGGCCGGTTGGAGCGTCCTCTACCGCGCCCAGCGTGACGGCCAGCTGGCGACGACGGGACCCTACAAGTCCATCCGCCATCCGCAGTACGACGGCTTCGTCCTGGTGATGTTCGGCTTCCTCTTGGAATGGCCGACGATCCTCACCGTCGCGATGTTCCCCTTCCTCGTGTTCATGTACTGGCGCCTGTCGATGAACGAGGAAAAGGAAGCGTTGGCGACCTTCGGGGAGCCGTACGCGGCCTATAAGCGTACAACGCCAGCCTTCTTCCCGCGGCTCGGGCGTCGGGACCGCGCGTCGGATCCGGCCCTGGGCCACTCCTGAGGCCGTCCGCCTCCTCCAGCCCGATTGAGCACCATGCGCACCATCACCGTCGATGTGTCGGGCTTCCGGACCCCGCTCGATCCGCTCGTGATCGAAAAGCATCTGCGGGCCCTCAAGGGGGTCCGCAGCGCCACCGCCAACTTCGCCTCCGCGTCGGCCAGCGTGGACTATGACGAAGCGGCGGTAAGCGCCGGCGAGCTGGAGCAGGCGGTGCGCGACTGCGGCTTCCACTGCCGCGGCGAGCTCGTCCCGCAGCACGTCTGCGGGACGACCGGCGAGACGGTCTCGCATCAGCCGCCTGCGCATGCGCACCACCGCGAGGCAAAGCCCCACGCCGCCGCAGCTCACGCCGGCCACGACGACATGGCCGACATGGGCCACGGCGCGGGCATGGACATGCGGGCGATGGCCCAGGACATGCGCAACCGGTTCCTGGTCGCCCTGGTCTTCACCATCCCGATCTTCTTCCTCGCCCCGATGGGCATGGAGGCGCTCCGCGTAGCCCCGCCCTTCGGGTTGCCGCTGAAGCCGGTGCTGTTCGTCCTGGCGAGCGCGGCGATTCTGTATCCGGGCTGGACGTTCTTTGTGGCCGCGGTACGCGCCTTGCGTAAGCGCGTCTTCAACATGGCCGTGTTGGTGCTCCTGAGCGTCGGCACGGGCTATCTGTTCAGCGTCGGGGCGACCTTCTTCTTCGAGGGCGAGCAGTTCTACGAGGCCTCGGCGCTGCTGCTGGTGTTCATCCTGCTGGGCCACTGGCTGGAGATGCGCGCCCGCGCCGGCGCTTCCGCGGCCATCCGACGGCTGATGGACCTCGCGCCGCCAACGGCCAGGGTCCTGCGCAACGGCGTCGAAATAGATGTGCCCACCTCGGCGGTCGTCGCCGGAGACCAGGTGCTGGTCCGACCCGGCGGCAAGATCCCTGTGGACGGGACGATCGAAGACGGCGCGTCGGAGATCGACGAGTCGATGCTGACCGGCGAGTCGCTGCCGGTCTCCAAGTCCGTCGGCGACACGGTGATCGGCGGCTCGATCAACAAGAGCGGCGCCTTCCGCTATCGCGCGACCAAGGTGGGCGCCGACACCGCCCTGGCCCAGATCGTCAAGCTGGTGCAGGAAGCCCAGAACTCCAAGGCGCCGGCGCAGCTGTTGGCCGACCGCGCCTCGCAATGGCTGGTCCTGGCGGCGATCGTGGTCGGGCTCGCGACCTTCGTCATCTGGTTCTGGGTGATCGGCCAGACCCTGCTCTTCGCGCTGACCCTCACCATCACCGTCTTCGTCATCGCCTGCCCCGACGCGCTGGGCCTGGCGACCCCGATGGCGATCATGGTCGGCACCGGCCTGGGCGCGGCGAACGGCATCCTGATCAAGGACGCCGCGGCGCTGGAAGAGGCCGTGAAGCTCGACGTCGTGGTCTTCGACAAGACCGGCACCCTGACCACCGGCGAGCCCAAGGTCGTGCAGGTCACGCCGGCCGCCGGGATCGACGAGGCCGACCTGATCTCCACGGCCGCGGCCCTGGAACACGGCTCCGAGCATCACATCGCCAAGGCGGTGCTGGCGCGCGCCGAAGGCCTTCCGGTCCCTACGGCGAGCAACTTCCAATCGTTTGGCGGCAAGGGGCTCAAGGGCGAGGTCGAGGGCCATCAGGTGCTCTCCGGCAACCGCATGCTGATGGCCGACAACGGTGTCGACCTTGGGGAACTCGCCGCCGAATCCGAGCGCCTGCAGGGCGCGGGCCGCACCGTGGTGCACATCGCCCGCGACGGCCGGGTGATCGGGATCATCGCCGTCGCCGACGCCGCCCGTCCGACCGCGAAGGCCACGATCGCCCGCCTGCAGGCGATGGGCGTCAAGGTCGCGATGATCACCGGCGACAATCAGGGCACGGCCAAGCGGGTCGCCGCCGAGCTTGGTATCGACATCGTGCTGGCCGAGGTGCTGCCGGGCGACAAAGCCGCCAAGGTCAAGGAGTTGCAAGGTCAGAAGCAGCGGGTCGGATTCGTCGGGGATGGGGTCAATGACGCCCCGGCCCTGACCCAGGCCGACGTCGGCTTCGCCATCGGCGCCGGCACCGACGTGGCCATCGAGAGCGCCGATGTCGTCCTGATGCGCAGCGACCCCTCCGACGTCGTCAAGGCCATCGAACTCTCGCGCGCCACCCTGCGCAAGATGCACCAGAACCTCTGGTGGGCCGTCGGCTACAACGTCATCGCCTTCCCGCTCGCGGCTGGCGTCCTATATCCGATTACCCTCAGTCCCGAGGTCGCCGCCATGGCGATGTCCGGCAGTTCGGCCTTGGTGGCGGTCAACGCGCTTCTGCTCAAGCGCACGCGGCTCGGCGCGAAGACAGGCCCCGCGACACGGAGCGACCCTAACCCAGCGCCCGCCTAGTCCCGCCGTAAGGTTTGCCCATGGCGCGCGTCATCCTTTGCAGGCCGCTCAGAACCGTCGAGCCACAGGAGGAGACACCATGTCGACCACCCTCGATCAGTCCCATCAGGCAGCAGCCGCTAACCGCGGCGTGGCGATCGTCCCGCTGGGCCTTTCGCTGTCCATCTTCATGGCGGTGAGCTTCCTGCTCTGCGCCCTCGGTGGGTTCCTGCCTGGACTTGAAAAACTCCACTTCCTGGGTGCGCTCTACCCTAGCTTGGACTGGACCAGTCCCGCCCTCATCGTCGCCGGCGCGGCCTGGGCGTTCGCCTGCGGCTGGTACATCGCCGTGTTCTGCGGATTACTCTACAACACCTTTTCCAGGCGGCGCGACTAAGCGGACGGTCGCGTCTCGCGCGCTAACGCCCGTCGCCATCTCGCGAGACTTTGTCCCCTGGCGCCGCGGGCGCCGCCGAGGTGGTCGAGCGCAAGGGCGCGGGCCATCTCAACGCCATCTGCGATGCGCCAGCCGAACCGCCCTCGCGCGATCTGTGCGGCGCCTATCGCGAGCAGTTTGGGACCCTTCTGCACCACAATATCGAGAAGGCTCTGCTGAGCGCTGTTCGATCAGCGCCGGCGTTCGGCGGCCGTCAGATGGAGTCGCCGATCAAGATTGACCGGACGGTCGCCCGCTCCGGCCGATAAGCGCCCAAGCCGCTTCGAGCAAGAAATCGGTAAACCATGTCGGCAAGCTCGACGACGTGGCGGCGCGCCGATCACCGAGCGGCCGTCATAGAGGTGCGGATTGAACTGTCCGCGGGTGGGGTCCCGGCTGAGGTTCACAAAGCCGCACAGGCAATTGCCTCCGTCACGCTTGGGAACTTATCCGCGCGCATCTAGGCATTCGTTTCCGGTGAGGTGGGGCTATACTTGATCATTCGGGTCGAGCCCACCTTCCAGCCATGTGAAGCTTAACTGGGAGACCTTCCCATGACCGGAATATGCGGAATATACCTATTACGCTACCCGCCGACCACGGTTCACCCTGCATCCATCGGATGTGGAGGACCGCCTATGTCACTTGCAGCAACTGTTGGCACGGCCTCCATTTCGGCCGATGATCGGCGAGTCTATTTGGTCTCGGGCGTGGCGCCGGCGGAAGAGGTGCGGCGGCTCGTCGAAGAGCACTTGCGGCAGGGCCGGCCCCGCCATCTGCGCTTCCTGCAGATCCGCTTGCGGTCGCGGGAAGACGCGGAGGATGTTTTGCAGGAGTTCGCGCTGAAGGCGATCCAGGGCGCGGATCGGCTGACAGATCTCGCCAAGGTCGAGGCCTGGCTATCCATCACCCTGCGTAATGCGCTGTTCGACCGCTATCGCCGCAATGCCGGGCGCGCCAGGCTGCAGGACGGCGTACGCGCGGAACCCAGCTGTGAGCCGGATGAACCGGAAGACCTCGAACGGCCTCTCGACTGCCTGACCCACGCGATCGATGATCTAAAGCCGGAATCCGCGACATTGTTGCGCCGCTCCGAGCTGCAGGAGACACCGCTCAAGCTCATCGCGGACGCCATGGCGATCACCGCCAACAACGCTGGCGTTCGGGTGCACCGCGCCCGCGAAGCGCTCCGCCAGATGATGAAGGCCCGCTGCGCCGCCTGCGCCGCGCCCTGCCCGCTTGCCACGCGCTTCATCGCCGCCTCGCGGCCCAAAGACGCCCGGCTCAGGCCTTAAGGGTCTCCGCCAGCAGTCCCGCGAGCGGGATGGCGTTGCTCGGATGGGCGACGGAATCCGTGGAAACGATGCGGTCTGCCAGGCTTGAGAGGTCCGCGAAGGCGCCATCCGCAAACAGCGCATGTACGACCACGCAGACCGGCGCCCCCAATCCCTGTCCCACAAGCCCACGAGCCGCCTCGATCAAGGTCCGACCCGACGACGCGATGTCGTCGATGAGGACGGGTTGTCGGCCGGCCCATTCACTCAGATCCGGGATCGCGATCTCGACGTTCCGATCGCCATGGCGCTCCTTGCGGAGCACGACATAGGGGACGCGGGCCCGGCCGGCGACGTCGGACACCCACTGCTCGCTCTCAATGTCGGGCCCGATGATAAGTGACCGCTCCACGTTGGCGGCGATCCAGTCGGCCAGCAGGGGCGCCGCATGGAGGGCCACGGCCGGAATGGCGTAGATTTCCGAGAGCGCCTTGTGGCGATGCAGGTGCGGATCGACGGTGACTAGGCGGTCGACCTCACGCGACAGCAGGTCGGCGAACTGAGTGGAAGTCACGGCTTCCCCTGGGTGGAACCGCTTGTCCTGGCGCATATAGGCCAGGTAAGGCGCCACCAGGGTGAGGCGCGACGCGCCGAGCTCGCGCAACGTGCGCGCGGCGAACACCAGGCGCAGGAACTGGTCGTCCGGATTCGCTAGGGAGCAGACGAGAAGGACGTCGCGTCCCGCAACGACGGACAGGATGCGCACGTAGGATTCCCCGTCCGGGAACCGCCGGGTTTCCAGCACGCCGATCTCGGCGCGAAGGTGATTGGCCAAGTCTCGGCCTTGGCGTTCGGAGCCGGGCATCGCGAAGACGATTGGACCGGCGGTCACGCCTGAATCTCCACCAGGTCGGGGTGCGCGGCGGCGTATTCAAGCGCATAGGCCAGCTCGCCTTCGGACTCTGCGTGCAGGGTGAGCAGCGGCTGCCCGGCGCCAATATCGTCTCCGAGACGTGCTTCGAGCGTCAGCCCCGCGGCCTTGCGTGCCGGCGCGCCGGCGAGCTTCGCCAGGGTGGCGATCTGGCGGTTGTTGATGTGAACCACGCGGCCGGATCGTCGCGCCAGGATCGGTGTCTGAAGGGGCGCCGTGGGCGGCGTTTTGAGTCCCCCCTGGGCTTCGCAGATCGCCTGGAATTTTGCCCAGGCGCGGCCGCTGGAAAGCGTCGCCTCGGCAAGGCCAAGGCCATCGCCGGCCTTGGCGACGCCGGCGAGCTCGAGGCCGGCCCCGGCCACAAGGCAAGCCCTCAGACGCAAATCCTGGGGCGCGCCCGCCGCATTCTGCAAGACCGCCAGAACATCGTGGGCTTCGAGGGCAGGACCGATCCCGCGACCTACCGGCTGGCTGCCGTCGGTGATGACGCATCGGGTCTTGACGCCGAAATACTGGGCGACGGCTGAGAGGCGCTGGGCCAGTTCTTGTCCAGCAGCCTCAGACCGCACCTTGGCTGTGGGCCCGACCGGGAGGTCGAGCACGACGTGGGTGGAGCCCGCCGCGATCTTCTTGGAGAGCACCGAGGCGACCAGCTGGCCCTCGGTATCGACGTCCAGAACCCGTTCGACCCGAATGAAGATGTCGTCGGCGGGGCTGAGGTTCACGGCGCCGCCCCACACGATGCACCCGCCCTCGGCCTCGACCACCCGCCGGATGGCGGCAAGATCCAGGTCGACCGGGGCCAGGGTCTCCATGGTGTCCGCGGTCCCCGCCGGCGATGTGATCGCGCGCGAGGAGGTCTTGGGGCAGACCAGGCCGCAAGCGGTCAGGATCGCCACGACGATGGGCGTGGTGCGATTGCCGGGCAGGCCGCCGACGCAGTGCTTGTCGACGACCATGTCGGCCTTCCAGCTCAGGCGATCACCCACGTCGACCATGGCCTTGGTGAGCGAGACCGTTTCGCTTTCATCGAGCGGGAGCGCCGAGGACGCCGTCAGGAAGGCGGCGAGGTGCACGTCGGTGTACCGGCCGGCCGCGACGTCGCCTACGATCGCCGCGATGGCCGGGCCGTCCAGGCGCGAGCCGTAAATTCGCCGGCGCACGCTCGACATGGACTCCAGCGCCGGGGCATGGCGGACCTCGATCGGCGCGCCCGGCGCCACGCCAAGCAGGCGCCAAGCCTCCTCGGAAAGTGCGGCTTCGTCCAACTCGATGAGGTCGCCGTCCAGTTGATAGAGGGTGGCGTAGATGTCTCGACCGCCGGCCGTGAGCAGCACCTGCGATCGGGCGGACAGCCCTTCGGAGCGGCACACATGGCAGTCTCGCCGCATGAGCACGATCGACTCGTGCTGTGCGAAGAGGCCAAGCCGCCGCGCCCGCAGCTGGTGCGGGCCGCTGGGCGAATGCTGTTCGAGGGTCACAGTGTGTGCGGCTCCATCATCTGCGAGATTATGCAGTCCCAGCCCAGCTTGTCCTGGATCTTAAGGCGCAGGGCGTCCGCGGCGTGGGGCTCGCCATGGACGATAAAGGTCTTTTTCGGCGGCCGGCGGAAGCCCGACAGCCAGCGCAGGATCTCGTCGGCGTCGGCATGCGCCGACAACATCTGCAGGTTCTGCACCTCGGCGTTGATCGGAATCCACTGCCCGTGGATCTTGACCTCCTTGGCGCCCTCGACCATGGCGCGACCGCGGGTGCCCGCGGCCTGGAAGCCCGAGAACAGGATGGTGTTCCTGTGGTCCGGGCCATAGGCCTTGATGTGGTGCAGGACGCGTCCGCCCGTGGCCATGCCGCTGGCGGCGAGGATGACCTTGGGCATCCGGTCCGCCGTCACCGCCTTGGATTGCGCCACGTCGCGGACATAGGTGGCGATGGCGCAGGTGGCGTCGCAGATGTCCGGGGGCAGCCGATGGTCCTCACGATGCGCATGCAGCAGGTCGGTGGCGTTGATCGCCATCGGGCTGTCCAAGTAGATGGGAACGAGCCCCAGCCGGCCAGCCTGCTTCAGTTTCCAGAGGTGGTAGAGCAGCGACTGGGCGCGACCGACGGCGAAGGTCGGGATGATTACCGTGCCGCCGCGCTGCGTCGTCCGTTCGATGATGTCCCCAAGCGCCTCGTCCGGATCGCGGGCGTCGTGTTTGCGGTCGCCGTAGGTGGACTCCACCACGACGTAGTCGGCATCCTCGACCGGCTCGGGATCGACCATGGTGGCGTCGCCGTAGCGCCCGAGGTCGCCGGAGAAGACGACCTTCGTACCCTGCAAATCCACCTGGACCGTCGATGCGCCGAGGATGTGGCCAGCCCTCCGCAATGTGATCCGCGCGCCACCGGCGATGCGCGTCTCCTCATGGAAGGGCACATCCGAGAATTGTTCCATCGTGCGCTCGGCGTCGTGGACACCGTAGAGCGGCAGCGCCGGCTTGTGCTTGGAATAGCCGTACCGGTTGGCGCTTTCGGCGTCCTGTTCCTGGATATGGGCGCTGTCCCGAAGGATGAGATTCGCCACATCGCGGGTGGCGGAACTGGCGTGGATGCGGCCGCGATAGCCGTCTTTCACCAGCTTCGGCAGGTAGCCTGAGTGATCGAGGTGCGCATGGGTCAGCACCACCGCATCGATTGAGTTCGCCTTGATCGGCAGCGGCTGCCAGTTCTGATCTCGCAACTGCTTGAGGCCTTGGAAGAGGCCGCAGTCGATAAGCAGCCGCTGTCCATCCGCCTCCAGCATATGTTTCGAACCGGTGACGGTGCCCGCGCCGCCGAGGCTGGTGAGTGTGATCACGTCAGAATCCTTCTTTCAGCCGAGGCTCGTCTGGAGCGCGCGGGGGTTGGTCTTGCCGGCGATCGCCGTGGCTTCATTGGGGGCGAGCAGCTCGGAAACGGGAGCCTTGAGGACCTGCGCCGCGGCTTCGACGATGTGGCCCCAGGTGCAGCGGTTGGCGAACAGCATGCCGAAGACGTCGAGCGTGCCGCCGTGGCCGATGTAGCCCAGCGACATCATCCGATCCGCGCCCGGATCGATCCGGCGCAGCAGGCCCTGCATGGGTTCGGGGCGGGTGTGGCTCACCAGGACTCTGGGAAGGCCGGGAGGAAAGGCCGCATTCAGTTCGGCCGGGGGAAGGGTGATGGTCGCTTCGATCGGGTCACGCGGCGCCCGCAGACGCGCGGGCTCCATGACGGCGGTCACGCAGGCCCGCCGGCCCCGCGTCTGTAGCCGATGCCAGGCCGCCAAGGCCTCGGCCGCCTGGCAGGCGCCGATGACGACGATCTGCATCTCGGAGTCTGCCGGGTCGCCGGCCAGGTGGGCCCAGCCGCGCGCCGCGAAGTCTGTGGCGGCCGGGCCGGTGAGCAGGGCGGGAACCGACCGCTTGGGAACCACCAGGCAGGCGACTTGGCCACGCGTCCGATAGACATCCGCGAGCCCTGCAACCGCGCTGTTTGCGTCCACGGGGAACAGCACCCGCGCGGTATCCGACATTTCGCCTAGCAGGGCTTCCACAAGGCTGGGATCCTGGTGGGACTGCTCGTTCTTCGAGTTCTCCCAAGTGTGCGACGTCGCGATCAGCGGGATCGAGATCCACCGCGGCGGCGTGCCTGCCTCCCGCTGGCGGCGCGCAAACACGACTTCCTGCCGCAGCGCGCCCAACATCTTCATGGCGAAGGCTTCGTAGCTGACGATCAGGTTGAGGCCGCCCTTGTTGCCGAGCGCAGCCGCGGAAACCGCCTCCTCGTTCAGCGCCGTGATCACCGCGCCGTCGATGGCCTCCGCCGTTCCCGCTTCTGGCCGGTTCACCCGATGCTTCAACCGGTCGAGGGTGCGGCCCATGTGGTTTTTGCGTAACTCGTCGGGGTTTCCCACCCGCGGGCGCAGCTCGGGATTGGACCCCACCAGATCAACGAACCAGGCGTCGAGCGCGTCCATGGGCGAGGTCGCGACCTTGGTCCATGCGGGAACGGGCTCGCGCGGTGCGGGCGGGTTCCGCGTCGCCGCGGGGTGGCGGCTCTCCAAGGGCCGATGCTGGATTTCGTGGGTCTTCAGAACATCAACAGCTGCGGCGAGCTCGCGCTTGGGGACGAAAAGGGCCGCCGCAGCGGTATTGAAGCTGTCGCGCGCGGCGCCGTCGTGCCGCGGGTTTCCCTCGAGAGGCAGATTGTCAGCGCGGTTCGTCCCGGCGCCGGGGAAGCCGAAGCCCTTTTCCGTCCGCGCGATGATGTAAGGGAGCGGAGCCGGATATTGGCGCTGCGGGTCCGCCGTAAACCGCTTCAGACGCTCCTCGGCGTCCAGGATCGCCCAAGCGAAAGCTGCGGGATCGCGACCATCGATAACCATCGGGTCGAAACCGCTTAGGGATAGATGACGTTCGAGCCAACTCGCCCCACCCTCCTGCTCGATCTCGGTGCGTTCCTCGATGCGCCGGTCATTCAGGATCATCACCGGCGTCGTGAGGCCGCAATCCTCGGCGCGCCACCAGCGCGGCGCCCAATCCGACCCGCGCTGTTCCTCAAACGCCCCATCGCTTAGGAACGCCACCAAGCTCTCACCGCGCAGCGGCATGTGGACGTATTGCAGCTCGGCGAACCCAAGGTAGCCGCCCTCCGAGACTGCACCCGCGGTCGTCGGCCCCAAATGGCTCCCTATCGGCGCTGCGGGACGGCCATCGGGTCGGATTTGGTAACCGTAGAAGTCGCAGACGAGCTGCGAGAGACCAAGATCCGAGCGTGGATAACGCGAACGCTCTGCCTCTGAGACATCGCCGGTCAACACATTGACGGCCTCGATGGCCGCAACGCAGTGGCCTTGGCCCATCACCCAGGACCGCGTCGCGCCGGACAAGACATTCGCGGCGAGGTAGCCCACGAAGGCTGGCACCATGTTGAGGGAACCGCCTGTGTGGCCTTCCGGATCATCCTTGAAGGCTTCCGCAGGCAACACGCCGCCAGAGAGATTCACCCGCCGCGCATAGGTCATGTGGACAACGAGCCACATGGCTGCGCGCGTCAGCCGGTCCGCGGCCGCCAGGATCCGGTAAACGGACTCCGCATCCGGCCAGACGCCGCGCTGAACGAGACGGTCGGCCAAGGCCGCGATCCGTGCGATCGTCGCCGGATCGCGCCGAAGCAGGCCGAAGCCCCCGGTCCAATCGTCAGCCCACTTTTGCCTCACGCAATTCACCTCCACACGCCTCAAGGCAGCGTCGGTTGGACGCGGGAGCGCTCGATCGCTTACAGGCCGTCGGCTTGCGCCGCACAGCCAAACATCGTCTGTGTCAGATCCCGGATCGGAGAATCCGGCGGCGATGTGCCTCTCGGCCCCAGTCAGTTTCACCGCGGCCGCCGTGCTCATCGCGGCCGGCTCCTTTTTCATCTGGCACACGTGGCGTCACGACCGGCGCTTCACCGGGCTCGCGTCGCTTCCGATGCTGCTTGGGCTTCAGCAGTTCGCCGAGGGAATCATCTGGGTCGCAGGCGCCCACAACGACGTGGCGACTACCGCAGTCTTCTCCCTCTACTACGTGTTCTTCGCCTGAATCGGTTGGCCGGTCAGGATACCGGTTGCCGTTACTTCACTGAGCCGCCGTGGCGTCATGCGCCGTACCTGATCTTCGCCGTTCTCGGCGGGATGCTCGGGAGCGTGCAGCTCCTCCCCCTATCTGACGCGTGAAGGCTGGCTGAAGGTCACCTTGCTTGAGCACGCCATCCGCTACAGCGACATCCAGCTGCTTGATGACATCATCAGTCGACCGGCGACCTGCCTGATAGACGTCTTCATCGTCCTTGCCCCCTCCTGCTGGCGTCCGACCGGCGCATAAGGGTCTTCGGCGGGATCGAGGCGCTGGTGCTCGCCATCACAGTGGGCTTTTTCCAGTGGGCGTACATCTCGGTCTTCTGCTTCGGAGGCGCGCTGGCCTCCGCCTACCTGCTGTGGGCGCTGCGCCGAGACGAGGCGCTTCGCCAAGAACCGTGTTGAAGGCGCCGGCCTGGGAACAAGCACATCTCGACCTGGCCTCCGCCCCATCTCGCCGAGGCGTCATTGGTCCGTCAATCTGCGTAAGATGCGGCCTGAACTTGCGTCCATAGAAGCAGACATCGAGGGGACCGCGCGAAGGCGGTACGGGAGACTGAGATGACGCACCTCGACCAACGCTCGCTCGACCGGGTGGCGCCAGAGCGCCTGGACATGTCGATCGATGCGGGACTCCGCCGATTTATGATCGGCGTCTACAACAAGGTGGCGCTCGGACTTGTGCTTTCTGCCGGCCTGGCCTACCTCACGAGCATGGTGCCGCCGGTTCGGGACGCGATGTTCCGGATGACTGCGGACGGTCGATTTGCCGGCTACACGCTTGTCGGCATGACCGTGGCGTTCGCGCCCATCGTAGTGCTTCTAGGCTCGATGTTCGCCATGCGCACGCCGTCCGCGCGCGGCGCGAGCCTGCTCTATTGGACCATCAGCGCCCTGATCGGCGCATCCCTCGGTGTCGTCGGCCTCGTCTACACCGGCGCCTCACTGGCCGCGACCTTCCTGATCACGGCCACAGCGTTCGGCGGCCTGAGCCTCTTCGGCTACACGACGAAGAAGGACCTGACCGGCATCGGCAGCTTCCTGCTGATTGGTTTGGTGGGGCTGGTCGTCGCCATGCTGGTGCAGATGTTCTGGAACCCGCCTGGCTTCTCGTTCGTGATCAGTGCGATCGGCGTGCTCATCTTCGCAGGGCTGATCGCCTACGACACCCAGCGCCTGAAGCTGACCTATCACCGGCTCGGCGGAGACGCAGCGGCGCTGGGCGCGGCCAGCAGCTACGGCGCGCTCAGCCTCTATCTCGACTTTATCAACCTATTCCAATTCCTCCTGAACCTGTTCGGTCAGCGCCGCTGAGCCCCCGGGGCGACGATTCCGGTGGATGGCGAGGTCGTCGAGGGGCGCGCTTCCATCGACGAGTCCATAGTCACCGGCGAGTCGATGCCGGTCACCAACCAACCAACCGGCGACAAGGTCGTCGGCGGGACGATTAACACGACCGGCTCGTTCGGCATGCGGCCGGAGAAGGTCGGGTCCGACACGCTGCTCGCACAGATCGTCCAGACGGTGGCGGCCGCGATGGCGCTGTTGAGCGTCAGCGCCGTCGGCAACGCCCAGCGCCTGCCGGCTGTGCAGCTGTGACGAGCGGGTACCCGGCGCCGGGGAGGTCGAGATGAACATCGGACAGGCATCGAAGGCCTCCGGCGCGACCGCGGACGTCCGAGCCGCTAGGTCAAGGCGACCGCGAGCCGGCCATCTGGCCGACCTGGACGCCCGGATCGCCGAGATGCAGGTCATGGCTGACACCCTTCGGCACCTGTCGCACAGTTGAGCCGGCGACGCCCGCCCCGCCGGCCCCATCCTGACGGATTTGACAGGCGGCCAAGAGACCGGATCTTGCGTCGTGATCGGCTTGCCTGCGCCCCGGCAGAACGTCATGCTAGCGACAGATTTTAGGGAACATCCGCTGCCCAGACTGTCGGTCCTCGCCGCGTTCATGGCCGCGATCATGTTGGTGATCGGCGGAACGCCTGGGCGAAACGCCTCGATCCCTTGCGCCTGCAACGGCTCACGCGTGCAGGTCAGTCGATACTCCGGCGAGAGCCGCGCGCAGACGGCTCCCTCCCACTCCTCCGTCTCGAAGATCGCAATCTCCATCTGACCGCCTCCGCTTGCCTTCGCGTCACCACTGTCGCCGGAAGAGCAGCCATCCGCCCAGGAACATCGTCGTGCTGATCCCCACCAGCGCCAGGGCGTGCGGCCAGAGCTCAGCCAGCCCCGCCCCCTTCAGGAAGAGGCCGGAGACGATATCCACATAGTGCCGCTGGGGGCTGGCCAGGGAGGCCGTTTGCAGCCATCCGGGCATGCTCTCGATCGGGGCCATGGTCCCCGACAGGAACAGCAGCGGGAAGAGGCTGAAGAACCCCAGCAACATGGCCTGTTGAAGGGTCTCGGTGATGGTGCCCACGAAGGTCCCCAAGGATACCGCGCTCAGCAGATAGACCACGGTGAGCGCGAGGAGCGTCGTCACGTCGCCGCGCATCGGAACGCCCATCAGCGTCATGATCAGCAGCGCCGGGAAGACCGCGCCGGTGCAGATGATGATCGTTGGGGTCACCTTGGCGATGAAGAGCTCATGGGCGCGGATCGGCGTCACACGAAGCTGCTCGATGGTGCCGCCCTGCTTCTCGCGCACGATGGCGGCTGCCGGCAAGACGACGCCCAACATCAAGCCCGCCTGGGCCAGCATCGACAAGGCCATGAACCGCGTGTTGGTCAGGTCCGGATTATACCAGACTCGCACCTCCGACCGGACGCCCGCTGAGGTTGACGGCGCGCCGGGCCTTGCGACTGCCCGGGCTTGGGCGAACCGCGCCAGGATCTCGATCACATTGGCTCGCGCGCGGGCGGCGACATTGCCATTCGAGCCGTCCACCACCACGCCCAGGGACGCCTGGCGACTGGCGGCCAGCCGTGCGCTCAGGTCCGGCGGGATCTCGACCACCACGTCGAGCGCGCCCCGTTGCAGCCGGCCTTGGGCCTGCTGCAAGCTCGAAAACTGATCGGTCAGGACGAAGTTTCCGCCGGTCGCCAGTTCCTGCACGAGGGTGCGACTGGCGGCGGAGCGATCATGATCGATGACCCCGAGCTTCAGGTTCTGCACGTCGAAGCCGAGGGCCAACGTGCACATCACAAGCTCGGCGGTGTAGAGAAAAAGGACTATGAACAGCATCACCGGGTCGCGCAGAAACTGCGCGAATTCCTTGGCCAGCAGTCCCTTGAGGCGACCCAGCATCAGGCGATCCTCTTGCGGAAGCGCCAGGCGGCGATCGCGAACACGACGACCGTGTAGGCCGCCAGAACAGCCACGTTGGGCCAGAGCTCCCGCAAACCGGCGCCGCGAAGCACGACACCCCGCGACAGTTCGAGGAAATAGCGGGTCGGAAAGGCCGAGGCGTAGATCTGAAAGGCGCGCGGCATGGTGAAGATCGGATAGATGAAGCCAGAAAACAGGAAAGCCGGCATCAGGGTCACGATCATCGCCGCGAGCATGGCGGCCAGCTGCGTACGCACCAAGGTGGAGACCAGAAGGCCGATGGAGACCGTACAGACAACGTAGAGCAGGCCAACGGCGAGCAGCAGCGTGAGGCTGCCCTGCACCGGCACCTGGAACCAGACCAGGCCGCCGATCACCACGATCAACAATTCCAGAAAGGCGATGCCCGCATAGGGCAGCAGTTTGCCGGCGATGAACTCGCCGCGGGTCAGCGGCGAGGCGTAGATCTGGGCGATTGTGCCGAGTTCCTTTTCCCGTGCCACGGCCAGCGCCGTGAGCAGCGGCGGAAACGCCATCAGGATCACCGCGAACAGGCCTGGAACGATGAAATTTCGGCTGCGCAGTTGCGGATTGTACCAGACGCGAACCTCCGGCTGCACCGGAAGGCGCAACTCACCCGGGAATGCATAGAGGATCGCCCGGCCATAGGTTGACAGGATCGCTGCGGTGCTGGCGTAGGTGCCGTCCACCACGAACTGCACCGGCGCACCGTCGCCGCGGCTCAGACGACGCGCGAAGCCCTTGGGAATGAACAGCGCCGCACGGGTTTCGCCGCGCATCAGCGCGTGCTCGGCGGCCCGCTCGTCCTCGGGGGCCGCCTTGAGCATGAAGTAGCCGGAATTGACGAACCGTGCCTGCAGCTCACGGCTGGCGGCGCTCTTGTCCTGGTCGACCACCATCAGAGGGGCGTTCTCGACGTCCAGGGTGATGCCGTAGACGAACAGGAACAGCATCATTACCGGCATGAACAACGCCACGCCGATGGTGAAGCGATCCCGCGAGATCTCGATCACCTCCTTGCGGGCGAAGGCTAGCAGACGACGAAGTTTCATGCCGCGCGCCTCGCGGCCCGTTCGCGGGCGATGAAGCCTAGGAAGACATCTTCCACCGTGGCCGTCTTCAGCCCCAGCTCGGCGGTCAGATCGGCGAGCGGCCCAAGGGCGATCAACCGCCCATCCATCATCAGGCCAAGCCGATCGCAGAAGGTGGCTTCCTCCAGATAATGGGTGGTGACCACCACGCCCACCCCATCGGCAGCGAGCGCAGCGATGAGCCGCCAGAAGCGGAACCGGGAGAGCGGATCGACGCCTGAGGTGGGCTCATCCAGGAAGAGCACCTGCGGACGATGGACCATGGCGCAGGCGAGCGCCAATCTTTGCCGGGTCGCTCCTGAGAGCGACGACACGGTCTCACTCCCTTCCCCCTCAAGCCCGGCGCGTGCCGCCGCCCAAGCGATACGCGTCTTGAGTTCCGCGCGGGGGACGCCATAGGCCCGGGCGAAGAACACAAGGTTCTCCCGCGCGCTCAAATCCGGATAGAGCGAGAAACGCTGCGACATGTAGCCGATGCGGGCGCGCACCGCCTCGCTCTGAGCGGCGACGTCAAAACCCGCGACCTGGGCGCGGCCGGCGCTGGGCGCCAGCAGCCCGCAAAGAATGCGGATCAGGGTTGTCTTTCCCGCGCCATTGGGCCCGAGCAGTCCCAAGACCTCGCCGGGGGCAACGCTGAGGGTGACGTCATCTACCGCCTTGAAGTCGCCGAACCGGCGGGCGACTCCTTCGGCGACGATCACGTCGGCCGCTGGGCTCGCGGGTCGCGGGGGCGGGGCGGGCTCGGCCGCCCGCACCGGCGCAGGCGGCGGGGCCGAGACGACGGTGAACACGTCTTCCATGCTGGGCTCGACCGCCTCGGGGCGAGCGTCACCCGATAGCGCTGGCGGCGCTTCGGATCGCATCTGCACGCGCAGTTCATCGCCCGCCCGGCGCTGGAAGCTGATCACCTCGGCGTCGGCGCTGAGTTGGCGCTCCGTCGAGGCCGGATCGGCGGCGACCACGCGATAGACGCGGCTTTTGGCCCGCCCTCGCAGCTCGGCCGGCGCGCCGATCGCCAGTGGCCGGCCTTCGCGGAGCAGCAGGACGCGGTCGCTGGCGTCCGCCTCGTCCATGTAGGAGGTGGCGAAGATGATGGAGCGGCCATCGGCCTTGGCCTGGTCGAGGATACGCCAGAGCTCGCGGCGCGACAGCGGATCGACGCCGAGACTGGGCTCGTCGAGAATGAGCAGGGGCGGTTCGTGGATCAGGTTGGCGCAGAGCGCGAGCTTCTTGCGCATACCGCCGGAGAGCTGGCCTTCGCGTCGGCCTTCGAACCGTTCCAGCCCGGCCATCGCCAACAGCCGCGTTCGGCGTTCAGCCAAGGCCTCGCGCGGCACGTCACGGATATCGGCGGCGAAGGCGAGATTCTCCGCCACCGTTAGCCGGTCGTAGAGGGAGAAGCCCTGGGACATATAGCCGATGCGCGCCTGGACACGTTCGGGCGCGCGGCGCACGTCCTCGCCCAGGACCCGGCACTCTCCCGTGGTCGGCCGCAGGATCGCGGCCAGGATCTGCAGGAGCGTGGTCTTGCCGGCGCCGTCAGGCCCCACGACGCCGAACACCTCGCCGGGCGCAAGCTCGAAGCTCACGGCGTCCAGCACTTGGCGCCGCCCATAGCGCCGGCCCAACGCCTCCGCCACGATCACGGGTTGGCTCATCTCTGTTCCCCTACTGCGGCGCGGTCAGACGGGACGGCCAGCCAGCCCGCGCGTTCCAGAGGATCCAGGCATCGGCCGGCATGCCAGGCTTGAGCACCGCCTGCGGGTTCGGCGCTTCCAAGGTCACGCCGTAGACCGTCCGGCTGCGCTCATCCTGCATATGGATGTCGCGCGGCGTGAACTGGGCCTGGGCGTCCACCCGCGCCACCCGGGCAATGAAGTGGCGATCAGGAAAGGCATCGACCCGGATACGCGCCAGCGCCCCCAACCGGACCTTGCCCAGATCCCGCTCGCCAACGAAGACCCGCAATTTGACCCGCGTCAGGTCGGCCAGGACCGCGACGGGTTGGCCCGCCGCTACGACCTCGCCGGGCTCGGCCAGACGCTGCAGGACCGCCCCAGTGATCGGGGCCACGACCCTGGTCTTCGCCAGCTGCGAGCGGCTGAGCTCAAGCACCTTGCCGGCCGCTCGCGCCTGGGCGGCGGCTTCGGCGCGCTGCGCCTTCAGCACGGCCACCTGGTCCGCCGCCGCCTGGTAGGTGTTGCGCACAACATCGAGGCGCTGTGCCGGCGCGTAGCCGTCGCGGGCCAGGGTCTCGTAGCGGTCAAGGTCGGCCCGCGCGGTCATGGCGTGATGCTGCGCCAAGCCCATTTGACTGACGACCTGGGCTTCCGTCGCCGCCGCCGCCGCCTGCTGCGCGGCCGCGCGATCCGACTGCAGCGCTATGTCCACGGGCTCGATGCGCGCCAAGGGCGCGCCCGCCCGGAGCGTCGCCCCCTCGACCGCGAGGTTCTCAACCAAGCGTCCGCCCAACTCCAGGCCAACGCGGACTTCGTCGGCTTCGATGCGGCCGCTGCCATAGATGACCTGCGCCGGCGCCAGCGGCGGCTTCAGCCGCCAATAGGCGATCGCCGATCCGCCCGCCAGCAGCGCAAGGCCCAGCGCCACCAGCAGCGTCGCCTGTCGTGCTTGAATCTTCACCCTGCCCCTCCCGGCGATCCGTCCGCGCCCTGCTAGGCTCGTTCAAAGACGCCCCCGTGCGCCGGACCTTACAGCTCATGCGCCAGCAGCCGGGGATGATCGTCAGCGACAACGGCACGGAATTCACCTCGACGGCCATCCTGGCCTGGGCGGAGGATCATCGGGTCGCCTGGCATTATATCGCGCCGGGCGGGCCATATGGCCCGCCCGGCGCCTGACCGGCGAGAAATCCCGGCACGACCTGGTCCAAGGTTGGGGGCAAGGTCACTGCGCGACGTCGTGTGAGCAATTTGGCGCAGACCCGGTGATGGCGACTTGCTCGAAGGCGTGCAGAACTTGCGCTGAGGCCTGTCACCACATGGCGTCGATGCAGTATACGCAAGGCGGGGCCTCGCCTCCAAACCCGAGAGTAGGGTCAGAGCGCCCCGTGAGGGCAGAGGCATGCCATACTCCGCCTGGATGGCTCTGCGGGCGCTTTCTAGGTTGGTCGTCACTCGTGATCAGGCATCGAACCGGCTTTAGGCTCATCGCGCCGCAGGTCACTTGCATTTCCTTCATTTAGCCCGTGGACATGGCTTTGCCATCTGGCGCGGTGGGCGGGCGAGCCTTGGCGCGATCGGCCACGGGCGTACAGAGGGCCACACGGCCTGCATCAAGCCTAGCCCGACGACATACCGACAAAAAAGTCGCAACGATGAGGGCTTGGTCCGATCTCAAGCGTACTGACCATGACGAGATTGCAACGCCGCATCTTGATCACCCGTCGCGCAGGATCGTAAACGATGAAGCAGTTTGACCGTCGGCAGCTCCTGCGGGGCGTCGCCGTAGTGGGCGGAGGCCTGGCGGCCGTCAGCCTCTTTCCGGCTTGGGCGCAGAGCGCCACGCCGGGCCTGGTCTCAACCCTGCCCACGCTGTCGGGGCAGGACATCAAGCTGACCATCGGCCACACGCAGGTGATGATCGGCGGCAAGATGGGCCACGCGGTGACCATCAACGGGACGGTGCCTGGGCCGCTGATCCGTCTGAAGGAAGGACAGACGGTGCGGCTTTCGGTCACCAATACCTTGGATGAGGAGACTTCGATCCATTGGCACGGCCTGCTCGTGCCGTTCCAGATGGACGGCGTTCCAGGCGTCAGCTTCCCCGGCATCCCGCCCGGCGAAACCTTCGTCTACGAGTTTCCGGTCAAGCAGTCGGGCACCTACTGGTATCACAGCCACTCAGGCCTGCAGGAGGCCGAGGGCCACTACGGCCCCATGGTCATCGAGCCGGCCGGCCCCGATCCAATCGGTTACGACAGGGAGCACGTGATCGTGCTATCCGACTTCAGCTTCATGCACCCCCACCTGATCTTTAAGCGCATGAAGCAGCAGGCCGGCGTCTTCAACTATCAGAAGCAGACCCTCTCCAGCCTGCTGGCCGGTAAGGACCAGACGCTCCAGGAGCGGATGGAGTGGGGCAAGATGCGCATGGACCCCACCGACATCTCCGACGTCACCGGCGCGGTCATGACGTTCCTGGTCAATGGCCATGGCCCGGCCGATAACTGGACCGGCCTGTTCGTCCCAGGCGAGCGGGTGCGGCTGCGGTTCATCAACGCCGCCGCGCAGATGATGTTCAATGTTCGGATTCCGGGTCTGAAGATCACCGTGGTGGAAGCCGACGGCCAGACCGTGAAACCCGTCGAGGTCGATGAGTTCCAGATCGGCAACGCCGAAACCTATGACGTCATCGTCCAGCCGGTCGAGGACAAGGCCTTCACCCTGGTCGCCGAAACCGTCGACCGCTCGGGCATGGCCCGTGCGACGCTGGCTCCGCGCGCGGGCATGACCGCGCCGGTCCCGCCGCTGCGCGAGCGCCCGCTGGCCACCATGAGGGACATGGGCATGGACATGGGCGGCTCGGGCGACATGGCCGGGATGGACCACGCCGCCATGGGTCACGACATGGGGGGCGAGGACATGGCGGCCATGGCCGCGGTGCCGGGGATGGCCGCGCCCAAGCCGCGCGGTTCGGAGGTGATGGGCGACATGGGCGGCATGAAGATGTCGATGCGCGACGGTTCGAACGCGCCTCAGGTCAAGCTGGGCCCCGGCGTACAGACGATCGCGCCCATGCCGAGCGATCGCACGGGCGAGCCCGGCCAGGGCCTGGAAAGCGTCGGCCACAGGGTGCTGGTCTATAAGGACCTGGTGGCCCTGACGCCCAATCCGGACACGCGCAGGCCGACCCGCGCGCTGGAGATCCGGCTGACTGGCAACATGGAACGCTTCATGTGGGGGTTCGACGGCCAGAAGTTCAGCGACACCACCAGGCCGTACTCCTTCGAGACGGGCGAGCGGGTGCGGGTCACGTTGGTGAACGACACCATGATGGCCCACCCGATCCACCTTCACGGCCACTTCTTCGAACTGACCCATGCGCCGCTCGGCTACGGCCCCCGCAAGCACACCGTCATCGTGCTGCCCGGCGGCAAGGTGTCCTGGGACTTCACGGCCGACCCCGGGGACTGGGCCTTCCACTGCCATATGCTCTACCACATGCACGCGGGCATGTTCCAAGTGTTCAGCGTGCGCCCTCTCGAAGGAGGCGCGGCATGAACCGGCTCGTCCTGATCGGCCTCGCTCCGCTCGCCTTGGCCGGGCCGACCGTGGCCCAGACCGTGGATCATTCGGCGATGCTGGGCATGATCATGCCCGCCGCGCCGGCCAAGCCGGCGACAAAACCCGCCAAGAAGCCCGCCCCCATCAAGCGCAGGGCCGCCGCAGCGGATCATCAGCATCCGGCGCCCGCGGCTGCGGACCCGCACGCCGGCCATGACATGCCGGCCGACGCCCCGATGGACCATTCGGCGATGCCGGGGATGACCATGCCGGCGGCCGCGCCGACCCCGAACCATTCAGACATGCCCGGCATGTCGATGCCCGCCGATCCGGCTGCTCATGACCATGCGGCGATGCCGGGCATGGACATGAGCACACCCGCGCAGGCCAGCACGACCATCGGAGATCTCGAGGTTCCGATGAGGGCGCCGCCAGCGCCGCCAAGCGACCACGCCGCCGACCGGCTGTTCTCACCGGCCGCCATGGCCGCCGCGCGAGGACAGCTTCGACTCGAGCATGGCGGCGTGAATATCCCCATGGTTGCGGTCAACATCGCCGAATGGTCGCCCAGGTCGGGCAAGGACAGTTATCGTTGGGATGGCGAAGCCTGGTTTGGAGGTGACATCCACCGCCTGGTGCTCAAGTCCGAAGGTGAAGGCGTCAGCGGCGATGGCCTCGACCAGGCCGAACTGCAGGCACTCTATTCCCGGGCGGTCGGTCCCTTTTTCAATCTGCAGGCCGGGGTGCGGCACGACTTCGAGCCGCACCCCGGCCGTACCTATGCGACCGTCGGTTTCGAGGGCCTGGCGCCTTACTGGTTCGAGGTCAGCGGCGCGGCCTTCCTGTCAAACAAGGGCGATCTGTCGGGTCGGTTGGAAGGTTCCTACGACCAACGCGTCACCCAACGCCTGATCCTGCAGCCGCGTGCGGAGTTCAATCTCGCCGCATCAGACGACGTGGCGACCGGGGTAGGCTCTGGCTTGTCGAACGCCGAACTGGGCCTCCGGCTTCGCTATGAGATCCGCCGCGTGTTCGCGCCCTATATCGCCGTCACCTACGACCGCAAGTTCGGCAAGACGGCCGATTATGCCCGCGCCGCCGGCGAGGGCGTCGAAGACACTCGCCTGGTGCTCGGGATCCGCGCCTGGTTCTGATCGGAAATCGCCGCTCCCGCGGCTGGAGACCTTGAGAATGCGACACCTC
Source organism: Caulobacter sp. GSs2 (assembly GCF_058680895.1). The sequence goes on from NZ_JBZWJL010000002.1 coordinate 82,887, forward strand.
AGTTCCGTGCTGGCGGCTGGCCTGCTGGCGGTCGGCGCCTCCGCGCTCGCCCACGAACCGGCCAAGCCCGCCGCTGGGTCATCATCCGCGAGCGTGCAGCAGGCGGCCCGGCCCGCCAAGCTGGCCGTCGACAGTTTCCACGCCGCCTTGGCGGCCGGCGACGCCCAGAAAGCCCTGACCTTCCTGGCGCCGGACGTCCTGATCCTGGAGGAAGGCGGCGCCGAGCGTTCACGCGCTGAATATGCTGGTCATCACCTGGCCGCCGACGCCGCCTTCACCCAGGCCGTGCCCGCCACGCCGTTATCCAGCACCGGCAATGCCGCCGGCGACATGGCCTACATCGTCAGCGAAAGCCGCATGACCGGCACCTATAACGGCAAGCCAGTGGATCGGCTGTCGGCCGAAACCATGATCCTGCGCAAGGGGGCGCGGGGCTGGAAGATCATCCATATCCATTGGTCATCGCACGCCGTCAAACCGAAATAGATCCGAATGGACGGGCGCGTAGGTGTTGTTAACGAGGCGGGGGAAGACGCGTGAACCAGACCAAAGCGGGGGCGCCGAGTGCGAAGCGCCAGGGCGGACACGCATCGACCTTTCCACCGGCACTCCCGGCGCTCACCAGCGTGCGGGCTCTCCTGGCCCTTGGCGTGGTGCTTTTTCACTACCATTTCATGTGGCCGCTGGACGATATGGCCTACACTGGCCTCATCTCCAGGTCCCGATTGGCCGTCGATGTCTTCTTCATGCTGTCGGGGTTTGTCCTCACCCACACCTATAGCAGCGATCTGGAAACCGGGTCCTTTCGCTACGTCGACTTCCTAGTCGCCCGTGTCGCCCGCATCTTTCCGCTGCACCTGGCCATCCTCGCCGGCGTGATCGCCATCGTGCTGATCGCCCGGCTCGTCGGCGCGCCATTCGACGCCCGCAACTATAATGGTCCCGGCCTGGCGGCGACGGCGCTCTTGGTCCACGCTTGGTTTCCGCCGGGCCTGATCGCCGAGTGGAACGGCCCCTCCTGGTCGCTCTCGGCCGAGTGGTTCGCCTATCTGCTGTTCCCCGCCTATGGCTGGATCGGAAACAAACTCAGAAACCGGCCACTGGTCCTTCTGACGCTGGCGTGCGCCGGGTTCGCCGGCCTCGACACCGCCTATCGCGCCGCCTTCGGCGTCCCCCTGGCCCACGCTGAGGCCAATCTCGGGATCTTGCGCATCGCGCCGGAATTCCTGGCCGGCGTGGGACTTTACCGACTGGGCGAACGCCTTGCCGTAACGCCCCGTCGGGCCACGATCCTGACGGCGGCGGCGGCTTTGCTGATGGTGACCTTGATGCACCTGATGGCGGACGAGCGGGCGATCATCGCAGCCGCCGCCCTACTCGTGTTGGGGTTGGCCCTCCTCTCGAAGGCCGGCGCTGACGAAGGTCTCTCCAAGCCCTGGATGCTGTTGGCCGGCGAAGCGTCGTTCGCACTCTACCTCGTCCACTTTCCGGCTCTGATCATCTGGAAAGGGGCGATGGAAGTTCTCACCGGCCGATCCAGCGCCTATGTCATGGCGTGGTGGGAAATTGGCGTTCTGCTTCCCGTCACCATCGCCGCGGCCTTGGCGCTTCATTTGGCCGTGGAAGTTCCCGCACGGCGCTGGCTAAGACGCAGGGGCGGTCGCAAGGATCGCGCCGGCGCCATCTCTACGGCGGGAACGCAACCGCCCGACCTCTAGCCCACGAGTCAGATTGATGATCCACGGACCTGTTCCAAGACACCTCCGCGTTCAGCGACGCGCCCTATTGCTCGCCGCTGGCGCGACGGGCCTGCTGGCGGCCTGCGCGCAAGGGGCCGAGACCTTGGCCATCCAAGTCTACAAGACCCCGACCTGCGCCTGTTGCACCAAATGGATCGACGCCCTGAAGGCGGCTGGCCTCAAGCCGTCGATCAGCGTGCTCGATGACCTGGCGCCGGTGCGCGCGACCTATGGCGTCGTCGACGCCCTGTCCTCGTGCCATACCGCGCGGATCGGCGGCTACACCATCGAGGGCCACGTGCCGCCGGCCGACATCCTGCGCCTGTTGCAGGAGCGGCCCAAGGCGCTGGGCCTGGCGGTCCCGGGCATGCCCATCGGCTCGCCGGGCATGGAAATGCCCGGAGCCGGCGTGGAGCCCTACGCCACCCTGCTGCTTCTCGACGCCAAGGGCGGGACCCGGGTTTTCGCGCGCCACGGCTGATCGGCGCCCGAAGTGGATTTTTCGCTTCGCCGCGAGGGACCGGGCCCGCGCCGCGCGTATGATCTGTGGGCGACCAGAGCGTCGCACCTTGGAGACATCCGATGACCACCAAGACCACCTCCACCGTCCTGGCGATGATCGCCGCAGGCGGCCTGATGCTCGCCGCTTCCCAGGCCGCCGCCCACGCCAAGCTGGTCAGCGCCAATCCAGCGCCCGACACCACGGTCGCCGCCCCCAAGGCGATCAGCCTGAAATTCAGCGAGAAGCTCGAAGCCAAGTTCTCCAGCTTCGAAATCGCCAAAGCCTCGGGCGGCGCCGTGCCGGTCAAGATCAAGGTCGCCATGGGCGGGATGGTCATCGACGGCGCCCTGGCCGCGCCGCTGGCGCCCGGCGCCTACAAGGTCAGCTGGCGCGTGGTCACCGCCGACGCCCATCGCATCAACGGCACCTACAGCTTCACGGTCCGTTAGGACGATGATCGAGTCGCTTGTCGTTCTGGCGCGCCTTGTCCAGTATGCCGGGGCGGCGATGCTGTTTGGCGCGCCGCTCTTCTACCTCTACGGCCTGCCCGCCGATGGCCCCTGCGCGGCGCGAACCAGCGCCGGGACGAAGGGACTGGTCGTGGTCGCCGGCCTACTGACGGCGACCGGTTGCGGCCTGGCGCTGCTGGCCCAGACGGCAATGATGACCGGCGCGCTTGCCGGCGCCCTCGACCCGGAGGCTCTAGTCATGGTGGCGACCGGCACCCAGTTCGGTGTCTCGGTCATGACCCGCGCGACCGCGAGCCTGGCGGCCTTGGCGGTCGCCGCGACCTTGCATCCCTCGACCAATCTCTGGCGCGCCAGCGCCGGGCTGGGTGCTGTAGCCCTGGCCACCTTCGCCTGGAGCGGACACGGCGCTGACGGCGAAGGGGCGGCGGGCCTCTTCAAGCTGGCCGCCGACATCCTCCACCTCCTCGCCGCCGGGGTCTGGCTGGGCGCTTTGGCCGCCCTGCTCCTCCTGGTTCTCAGCGTGCGCCGGGCGCAGGCCGCCGCCCTGCAAGCGCTTTACGGGGCGCTGGAGGGATTTTCCGGCGTCGGCTCCTTGGTCGTAGCCACGCTGGTGCTGACCGGCCTCATCAGCAGCTGGTTCCTGGTGGGACCTACTCATATCCTCGATATGGCTTCGACTACCTGGGGAGCCGTGCTCCTGGCCAAGCTCTGTGTCTTCGCACTGATGTTGGGCCTGGCCGCGCTCAACCGCTTCGTGCTGACGCCGCGACTGCAGCGGGCGCTCGCCAGCCTGGATCCCGCCTCAGCGCTAGTGGCCCTGCGGAGAAGCCTGCTGGTGGAATCGGCCGCCGGCTTCTCGGTTCTGATCCTGGTCAGTTGGCTTGGAACGCTCGCCCCACCAGCGTCGCTCTGACCGCGGCGGGAAGGTTCTTCCACCGTCAATGCCCGTGAAGGCCTTCATCGATCCTAGGTTGGGGCTCTCCCAGCTCGGGTCCAGCATTACTTCGTTGATCGTGCGCCCCGCATCGAGCGCTTTCGAAAAGGACCTTAGGTTCTGAGCGTGTGAGGGGGCGGCCCGACCGGGCGCGTATCCCCTTGAGCGCGCTTCTTTGAGAGACCCCTTGATGCATGTTTGGTGCTTCCACGAAAGGAAAATCCGGGCGGATGCACGCTGGCCGGCGAGGACCTCATGCACCCGAACAGTTTGCAGCCTGCACAGCGCCAATCGACCGCAGAACCCTTGCCCACCCAAGCGACTTGACCGTTCGCGGAGATCGACATGAACGCCCGCGACGGGAACGCCGGCGCAAGCTTGGAGGAAGCAATTCTTGCAGCCTTGATGCTGCGCCAGGCGAGCGGGTACGCCCTCGTGTTGCTCGATCCCGCAGGCATCATCATCGATCTGAATGACGCGACGGGGGTGGTGGGGTGTTGGCCTCGGGAGCAAGTGCGCGGGCATTCCCACGCGCTCTTCTACTCGCCCGACGAAATTGTGGAGGGACGCCCTGCCGCCGATCTGTCCGATGCGGCGCGAGACGGCGTCCTGGAACGCGACGCGTGGCGCGTGTGTCACGACGGCTCCGAGTATCTTGCGCGGCTCACGATAAATCCGCTGTGGGAGGACAGCGACGTTCTCCGGGGCTTCGGCTGCATCGTTCGCGACATCACGGAGGATGCAGCCATCCGAGGCGCGATCAAGGCTCGGGAGCAACATCTGCAGTCCATTCTCGCCACTGTTCCCGACGCCATGATCATCATCGACGAGCGTGGCACGATCAACTCGTTCAGCGCCGCAGCCGAACACCTCTTTGGCTACATGGAGAGCGAGCTGCTGGGCAAGAACGTCTCCTGTCTGATGCCGCAGCCGGACAGGGCGCGTCATGATCAGTATATCGTGCATTATCTTGACACAGGTGAGCGTCGCGTCATCGGCACCGGTCGCATCGTCGTCGGCCTACGCCGCGACGGAACGACATTCCCCATGGAACTGTCGGTTGGCGAAGCTGGCGAGCATGGAAGCCGGATCTTCACCGGCTTCATTCGCGACCTGACCGCAAGGGAACGTGACGAATTGCGGCTCAAGGAGCTACAGGCCGAGCTCGTGCATGTCTCCCGTCTAAGCGCCATGGGAACGATGGCGGCCACCCTCGCCCATGAGCTCAACCAGCCTCTAACAGCGGTGGCCAACTATCTCGAGACCCTCCGCGATTTGCTGGCGGAGAACGGAGCGATCGACCGATCCACACTTCGCGAAGCGCTCGGGGAGGCGGCGAGCGAGACGCTGCGCGCGGGCTATATCGTCCGACGCCTTCGTGATTTCGTCGCGCGCGGCGACGTGGACCAAAGCATCGAGGATATGCCGCAGCTGATCGAGGACGCTGCAAAGCTCGCCTTGGTGGGCGCCCGTGAGCGTGGCGTTCAGAGTCTGTTCAGGTTCGACCCAAGGGCGACGTCGACCCTCGTGGATCGGGTGCAGATCCAACAGGTTCTGGTGAATCTGATGCGCAACGCCGTTGAGGCCATGACCGCCTCGGAGGTGCGCGAACTGACCGTATCGACCTTGCTTCGGTCCGACGGCTTGATCGAGACGTCTGTCGAGGACACCGGGCCGGGCATCGCTACTGAGATCCTTCCGCGGCTTTTCGAGGCCTTCGTCAGCAGCAAGGCCGAGGGCATGGGGCTGGGCCTCTCGATCTGCCGAACCATCATCGAAGCGCATGGCGGTCGCATCTGGGCCGACGCCCTGCCGGGCGGCGGAACAGCCTTCCGGTTCACACTTATACAGGCGCGGGTGGAGGAAAAGCATGGGGGATAAGCGCGTTGTGCATCTCGTCGATGACGAAGAGGCGATCCGAAAGTCATTGGGGTTCATGCTGCGAACGTCTGGGTATCTCGTCCAGGCCTATGCTTCCGGGACCGAATTCCTCCAGGTCGCGCGCGGCGCCGAACCAGGCTGCGTGCTCCTCGATGTTCGAATGCCTGATATGGACGGGCTTCAGGTTCAAGCTGAGATGTCGAGCCGCGGTGTCAATATGCCGGTGGTGGTGTTCACCGGTCACGGCGATATCTCGATCGCCATGCAGGCGATGAAGGCCGGCGCCATCGATTTCCTCGAAAAGCCGTTCGAGAAGGCAGCCTTGCTGGAGGCGATCGTGCGGTCGTTCGCGCGCCTTGAGCGCGCGGACGTCAGGGCGACCGAGGAGAGGGAAGCCCTGGTGCGTGTCGCAGCCTTGACGCCGCGCGAACAGGAAGTGCTGGAGGGCCTTGCACAGGGATTCCCAAACAAGACCATCGCCTATGATCTGGGCGTGTCCTCGCGCACGGTCGAGGTGCATCGGGCCAGCCTGATGACCAAGCTCGGCGTCCACACCCTGTCCGACGCATTGAGGATAGCCTTCGCCGCCGGCATGGGACGCAGCGAGAAGCGCTAGGACCTTTACGTAGAGGCGCAGCGCCGCGCGTCTGAGAGGGTGGGTTGACCCCATCTGCGCAAGCGCGAGCCAACCATGCCTCCAAATCGTGGCGATCCAGCCCAGCAGCGCTTCACGATCCTGCTGTCGGATGACGACCACACTGTCCGCCGGTCGATCCAGCTGATGCTGCGGTCCCGCGGGCACCACGTGCGCGGGTATACCAGCGCAAGCGCTGTTCTGGCCGACCCCCAGGCAATGCGCGGCGATTGCCTGATCGTCGACTACCGCATGCCCGACATTGACGGCCTGACGCTTCTGGCGGGCCTCAGGCACAAAGGCTGGGAAGGCAGCGCCATCCTGATCTCGGCCTATCACGACCGAAAATTGGAACAGCGGGCGCGGCGGGCCGGCTTTGACGATGTGATCGCCAAGCCGCTTCTCTACAGGGCCCTGCTCGAAGCCGTCGCCCGACACCAGCAAGCTCACGATCGTGCGGATCGCCCGGACCGCGCAGCATCCGATAACGCCCAGCCTGCGGTCGGCGACGAGCACGGCCGTCATACTGCAGGATGCGTCAGCCCATGCAGTGACGGACCAAGCCATGGCGGCGGCGACTTCGAGGAGCCGCCGGCCTAATCGCTGATCAGTGGGTCACGACCTGGGCCAAGCCGTGGCGAACGCCGCCAAGGCGGCGACCGAACGCCAAGACCTCACCACCAGAGCCGCACGCCGGCGACGATACGGCGTTCGGTCACCGGCCCGCCGTCGGCGCGCCGAATGTCGGCCGTGCCGTCAAACGCCTGCTCCCAGACAAACCCGACATAGGGCGCAAGCTTGCGGCTGAACTCGTAGCGAAGACGTCCGCTCAATTCCACATTGCTCAGGCCACCGCCCAAGGCGCGGTCGCGCGAAGCTTTGCTGTAGAGGTTGGATTCAACTTGCGGCGAAAAGATCAGGCGATTGGTGAGTAGGACGTCGCGGGAAGCCTTCACGCGTGCGGCGATTCGGCCATCGTCGCCGACATAGCCGGTTAGCTGCACATCGAACCAATTGGGCGCCAGGCCTTCCACGCCGACGGCGAGCCAAGTGGTCGCCCCCTTGCCGATATCTTGACGAAAGCCCAAGACCGTTCCCCAGAACGGCGCCTTGCTGTGCCACCATAGCGCCTCAGCGCTGGTTTCAGGATCGAGCCTCTCCCCAGAGGTCTTCAGGCCTTGGCTGCGGATCCAAAGCTTGTCGTTGTCCTGGCCCTTGGTGACGAGAAACGACCAACTGCCGCCCTGGCCTTCGTTGCCGGAGAAGACCTCCAGTTCCTCCACCAACACCTTCGGCACCGACAGCTTGTCCGCCATTTCATAGTTGGCGAGCGTCGAATTTCGATAGCCATCCGCATAGTCGTCGCTATTGCGCGCGTTGGCTGGCGCAGTCCCCCCCTGCATCGCGCCCATGTCCATCGGCGGGCTCTGGGCGGACGTGGGGGCCTCCATGCCAGGCATCGCCATGGCGCTGTGATCGTGCGCGTTCGTCGGGCGCTCGGGGGGCTGACCCGTCGCCGCCTGAGCGAAGACCGCCGTGGGAACGGCGATGGCGCAGGCCAAGCCAAGGGCGATCATGGGGAAGGTGCGAGGCATTTTCATGCGACCACCACCTCGCGGAACATGCCGGCGGCCATGTGGTAGAGCAGATGGCAATGAAACGCCCATCGTCCCATCGCGTCGGCCGTGACACGGAAGCTGACCCGCTGCGCCGGCTGGACGGCGATTGTGTGCTTGCGAACCTGAAATTCGCCGCCCGGCGTCTCAAGGTCGCTCCACATGCCATGCAGGTGCATGGGGTGGCTCATCATCGTGTCGTTCACCAGGATAATCCTCAGCCGCTCGTTTGGCCGGAAATGCAAGGGCTTGGAATCGTTCAACTTGACGCCGTCCAGGGTCCAGACAAAGCGCTCCATATTGCCCGTGAGATGAAGTTCGATTTCGCGCTCGGGCTCGCGTGGATCAGGATCGGGTCCAGTCGACTTTAGGTCGGCATAGGTCAGGACCCGCCATGTTCGGTCGCGTAGGCCGGCCCCGGGGTCGTCGAGCGTGGTGCGGGGATAGTCGACGCGCATGTCGGTGTTGGCGCCATACTCGGTCCTGGCGTGCCGCGCCTTGGGCGGCGTCTCCATAATTCCATGTCCGCCGGCCGGCATGTCCATGGTCGCTATGGCGCCCATCATGTCGACCGGATCCAGCCAGGGCCTCGGGTCCAGCGTCGGTACGTCCCCGACCATCGCCATGCGGGGCGCGATCGTGCCGCGCGCGTGGCCCGTGCGATCCATCGATTGCGCGAAAATCGTGTAGGCCCGATCCTCCGGCATGGTGAAAACAACATCGTAGGTCTCACCCGGACCGATGCGGAATTCGTTGACGGTAACCGGCTGCACAGGCTGCCCGTCCGTCGCGACGACCGTCAACGGAAGACCGGGAACCCTGATGTCGAAGAATGTCGCCGTGCCCGCCCCGATGAAGCGAAGCCTCACCTTCTCGCCCGGCAGAGCAATGGCCGTCCAGTTTTGGGCCGGCGCGGCGCCGTTCAGCAAATAGGTGTAGGTCGCCGCCGAAATGTCGCTGTAGTCCGTCGGGTTCATGCGAGCGCGACTCCATATGCGTCGTCGCTCGAGCGCCTGCTCCAGGCCCAGAACCTTGACGTCCTTGAGAAAATCGCCTGCGGTCGGCTGCGCGAAATTGTAGTAGCTGCTCTGCTTCTTCAGATTGAGAAAGACCTGCAGCGGCGCTTCGTCCGTCCAGTCGCTGAGCATGACCACATGGTCCCGCTGCACCGTCTTGTCGGGATCGGACCCTGCGGGAGGGTCGATGATGATTGCGCCGAACAACCCCGTCTGCTCGGCGAGGGTGTGGGCGTGGTACCAGTAGGTGCCGCGTTGTCGGACTTTGAAGCTGTAGGTGAAGGTCTCACCCGGGGCGATCCCGCCGAAGCTGATCCCAGGGACCCCATCCATCTCGGCGGGCACGATCAACCCGTGCCAATGTATGCTGGTCATTTCATCGAGCCGATTGGTGACCCGGATGGTGACCACGTCGCCTTCGCGGAAGCGGAGAACCGGACCTGGGACGACGCCGTTCACGGCGGTCGCAAAGCGGGCCTTCCCGCTGTAGTTGACCGCGATCTTGCTGATCTCCAGATCGAATTTCACCCCCTTGAGTTCGGTCGTCGCGGCCTGAGGCGAGGCGGCCCAGGCATGGTTCCCGAGGAGCGCCAGCGATGCCCCCATCGCGAGGCTGCGAGCAAATTGGCGCCGCCCCAATGGGAAGGCGAACGGGCTGGTGGGTGGCATCGCGGTCTCTTTCAATCGGGTGGTGAGGTGACGATCGGCGTGAAGGTCACGCACGGGCGAACGGCCTTGAGCCGATCAGCTCAGGTCGAGCACGACCCGCCCTTCGATTTCGCCTCGGCGCATGCGGTCGAAGACCTGGTTGACGTTCTCCAGCCGATCCGTGGAGACGGTGGCGTGGACCTTGCCCTCGCCCGCGAAGCCCAAGGCCTCCTGTAGGTCGAGCCGGGTGCCGACGATGGAACCGCGGATGGTGATGCCGTTGAGCACGGTGTCGAAGATGGACAGCGGGAAATCGCCGGGTGGAAGCCCGTTGAGGACGACCGTGCCGCCTCTGCGGACGAGGCCCAACGCCTGGGCGAAGGCCTTTGGCGATACGGCCGTCACCAGAACGCCGTGCGCGCCGCCGATTTCCTTCTTGATCACCGCGACCGGGTCGTCGTGAAGCGCGTTGACCGTCAAGCTCGCGCCAAGCCGCGCGGCCAGGGCAAGCTTCTGGTCATCGATATCGACGGCGGCGACGTTGAACCCCATCGCCTTGGCATACTGGACGGCCATATGCCCAAGACCGCCGATGCCGGAGATCGCAACCCAGTCGCCCGGCTTGGCCTCCGTCATCTTGAAGCCCTTGTAGACCGTGACCCCGGCGCACAGCACGGGCGCAATCTCCACGAAGCCGACATTGTCGGGCAGGTGGCCGACGTAATTCGGGTCGGCGATCACATAGCCGGCGAAGCTGCCGTTCACCGCGTACCCGGTGTTTTGCTGGGTTTCGCAGAGGGTCTCCCACCCGCCGAGGCAATGGACGCAGTGTCCGCAAGCGGAGTAGAGCCACGGCACGCCGACCCGGTCCCCTTCCCGGGCGTGCTTGACGCCGGCGCCGACGGCGACGACATGGCCAACACCCTCATGGCCTGGGATGAAGGGTGGATTGGGCTTGACCGGCCAATCGCCTTCGGCGGCATGCAGATCAGTATGGCACACACCGGCCGCGGCGATCTTGACCAGAATCTGGCCGGGCCCCACCTCTGGCACCCGGACTTCCTCGATCACGAGCGGTTGGCCGAAGGCGCGGACCACGGCCGCCTTCATCGTCTTTTCCATGCGGCTAATCCTTGCTCCAGGCGATCAGAACAGACCGAGGGCCTTCTCGTCGTAGGAGACGAGGAGGTTCTTGGTTTGCTGATAGTGATCCAGCATCATCTTGTGGTTCTCGCGCCCGAAGCCCGAGGCCTTGTAGCCGCCAAAGGCGGCGTGGGCCGGATAGACGTGATAGCAGTTGGTCCAGACGCGCCCGGCCTGCAGGGCGCGCCCCAGGCGGTAGGCGTTATTGCCGTTTCGCGACCAGACGCCGGCGCCCAGACCGTAGGGCGTATCGTTTGCGAGCGTGATCGCCTCTTCGAGGCTGCTGAAGCGGGTCACGGAGAGAACGGGCCCGAATATTTCTTCCTGGAAGATCCGCATGAGGTTCTCGCCCACGAACACGGTCGGTTCGACAAAGTAGCCTTGGTCGAGCTCGCCGCCGGGAAAGGCCCGGCCGCCGCCAATCAGGCATTCGGCGCCTTCGGCTTTGCCGACCTCGATATAGCCGAGGATCTTGCGCAGTTGGTCTTCCGACGCCTGGGCGCCGATCTGGGTGGCGGGGTCGAGCGGATCGCCCTGCCGAATGGCGGCGACCCGCGCCAGCGCCTTTTCCATAAACCGGTCGAAGATCGATTCATGGACAAGGGCGCGCGACGGGCAGGTGCAGACCTCCCCCTTGTTGAAGGCGAACAGCGCAAAGCCCTCAAGCGCCTTGTCGAGGAAGGCGTCGTCCGCATCCATGACGTCGGGCATGAAGATATTGGCGGACTTGCCGCCGAGCTCCATCGTCTGGGGGATCAGGTGATCGGCGGCGTAGTGCATGATCTGCCGCCCCGTCGTCGTCTCCCCGGTGAAGGAGATCTTGGCGATCCGCGGGTTCTCGGCGATCGCCCGACCGACCGTCGCGCCTGGACCCGTGAGGACATTGAGTACGCCGGGCGGAAGAATGTCAGCCGTCAGCTGGGCGAAGAGCAGGAGTGTGAGCGGCGTCTGCGACGCCGGTTTGATGATGGTGCAGTTTCCCGCCGCCAGGGCCGGCGCGATCTTCCAGGCCGCCATGAGCAATGGGAAGTTCCACGGAATGATCTGGCCGACGACGCCTAGCGGCTCGCGGAAATGATAGGCGATCGTGTTCTCGTCGATGGTCGAGATCGCGCCTTCCTCGGCGCGGATGCAGCCGGCGAAATAGCGAAAATGGTCGATCGCAAGCGGCACATCCGCAGCGCGCGTCTCGCGAATGGGCTTGCCGTTGTCGAGGGTCTCGGCGAGGGCGAAGAGTTCGAGATTGTCCTCAAGCCGGTCGGCGATGCGGTTGAGCATTCGGGCGCGAACCGATGGCGAGAGGCGCGCCCAGGCGTCCTTAGCGCCGTACGCCGCGTCGAGGGCGAGCTCGAGGTCTTCAGCACCTGAGGCGGCAAAGACGGCGATCACGCGACCGTTGATCGGACTATGATCGATAAAGGTGGCCCCGCCCAACGGGGCGACCCAGCGCCCGCCAATCCAGTTGTCGAACCTGTCTCGGAAGAGCGCCGAGGCCTTGACGGTGTCTATCGCCTGATCGAACATTTTTCGCTCCTCGACTTGCAAGTTGCGAGGGTATCGACCGCCTAATGTTCAGGTGAATACGTAGATTTCACATCAGTATTGATGAGCGCCAAAGTAAAAAGGCCCACCTTCCAGCGTCGGAGGCGGGCCTTAATTTGTGCCTTGGTCGGGCGATTTACATGTCGTCTTTCATGGGCATCGGGGCATCGGCGGGCTTGTCGGCAGCCATGGCGGGCGCCTTCTTGTCCTTGCAACAGCCCATCGTCATGCCTGCGGCCGCTGGCGCATCCTTCTTGGTGGGCATCGCGGCCATGCCCGTCGCGTGATCCTTCATCATTTGGTCGTGCATCGCCTGGCCGCCGTGCTGCATGCCTTGCTGATGCTGCTGGCTGGACGTGGCCTTGGGCGCCGCCGCCGCGGGTTTCGCCGGAGCCGCCATTTTCATGTCGTCTTCGGCAGAGGCGCCCGACGCCAGGGTCAGGACGCCGAGGGCTGCGAGCAGGAAGGTCGTCTTGCGCATTGGAGATCTCCAAAAGTTTGAGCGGCTTAATGGCTGCCCGTGCGGTCGTCGCCCTCGGATCAGCTTGCGCTGACAATGCGCAGCGGCACGACCCGCCCCTATACGTGAAGTTCACATGGGCGATGCCGCCAAGGAGCGCCGGCAGATCGACAGGCCGAAAGGCCCTCGTCGACTTGGAACCCTCACGTGATCCGCCGTTCAATGAGGGCTCGGCGCCATCATGGCGCAACTGGCGGCGCAGTCGCGGCAGCTTGTGGCGCATCGCTGCAGTTGCGCGTCGTCGAAGCCGGCGCAATCCTTCGCGCAAGCCTCGCAGGCTTTCGCGCAGGCATCGCAAAACACGGCATGAATCGGCGATCCGCGCATCATGGAGGTCGCGGTCGCCTGGCAGAGCTCGGCGCAGTCCAAGAGCAGGGCGATATGGGCCGGAGCCGCCTGGGCTCCGCCCTTCTGGCTGTATCGAGATGTCTCCACGCACAGGCGATGGGTGGCGACGCACGCATCGATGCAGGCCTGTGGGGACATGCCCGGCCCCATCGGGCCTGAGCCCATGGCCATGGGCTGGGCGCGGGCGACGCCGGCGCCGAGCCCGGCGACCGCCTGGCTGGAGTTGAGGATGTTGCGACGGTGCATGGTCTGGCGAGCATCTCCTTGGTGATGGGCCCTTCGGTCCCATGCCAGACCGTGCCGGGCGCCCGCTGCATGGCGGCGAAGACGTGCAGGTTCTGGTGGCGCCGTTCGAGACACTCGATTTCCTCGCGGAAGACGAATTCCTCGGTGGACCGCGCCCCATAGAGAAAGAAGATGTCACCCGGCCATGGCGTGTCGGTGGGATACCGCAGGACAGACATCATCGGCGTGATCCCGACGCCGCCCGCGATGAGGACGATGCTGTCGGCGTCGGTCCCCACGAAGGTGAAGGCGCCGAAAGGGCCGGAGACATTGACCAGGTCTCCGATCTTCACATGATAATGTAGAAACCTCGAAATAGCGCCTTGCTCTTCGCGCTTTACGGAAAGCTCGACAAAGCGCGCTGCGTCGGTGAAGAGGCGATCGTGTAGGACCTGCGCGCCTGTTTGCCAGGTCAGCTTCCACCTCGACCTGCAGAAACTGCCCGGGAAGGAAGTCGAAAGGCAGCCGATCGGCGGAAGGATCGGCGAAAGCGGAATGTCAGGATGGTGGGCGTCTCGCGGATGATCTGCACCACGCGGAGCTAACCCTTCCAGCTGGTCGGCTTTCGCAATGCCGCTCCGGCTGGACTCGGGGCGTTGCTCAAGGCCATCGCGCCCTAGGCTTTTAGGGTGTCGGGGGCGGCTGCAGCCGGCGGAGCCGGCGGCCCAACTCTTCGGTCGTTTCCGGCTGGGACAGAACCGGGAGTTCCGGAAGCCGTTGCGGACGTCGGCCCACCCGCAACGAGCTTGCGGATGCGTTGCAGACCGAAGAGCTGAAGGCCAATGAGGCTGGCGCTCACGAGCGCGATAAACAGCATCAGGAGCAGATGGGACGGCGAAATCCCAAACGGATGGGCGGCGTGCTCACCCGACAGGATGGTTCCGACCGAAAGCTGCGTGGGAACCAGTTGGTCGCGACGGCTGGTCCCGAGGTCTCGCCTTCGAGGGCGCTCTTGCCGGCTGCGCCGCTGGCGTAGAGATCGGAGCCCTCCCGAAGCTTCCGGGCGATCGCGGCCCGCTCATCCAGGCTTTCGGCCTGCATCGCCTCGGCGGAACCCTCGGCCGCCAGGACCATCCCGCGATACGCCCGAGCGTCGGCCTCAAGCGCAAGCGCTTGGCGGGCCTTGGGTGAGAGGCTGGGCAGGCCGAGCAGCCGCGAAAAAAGAAAAGAACGGACCATTGTACTGGCCCGGCCCGCAACAACCCGCCTGCTTCTCCATCTTCTCCATCTTCTCCATCATGGCGGCGGCTGGCGCGAGGCTGGTTTGCATCGTATCCGGCGGCGCTTGGGCGGCGGCGTGATGCGCGGCGTGCTCGTCGGCGTCTTGCGCAGCACCGCGCAACACGGGCGACGTCATCAGCAGCGCCACCGGCAGGAGAGCACGGTCGAAAGCTGTTTGGGCATCCCCCTCTCCGCCGCGGCTTACATGTCTTTCATTGGCGCGGGCGGACTGTCCGCCGGCGGAGCGGCGTCCGGCTTCGAGCTTCCGGCCCGCATCTGGGCATGGTCCATCGCCTGCTGATGGTGGCGTTCCATGGCCTCCATGTCGCTCTCGGGGCGGTCGCCCGTCGCCGCATCGGCGGCGGGGGGCGTCGCCGGGATCGGAGCGGCTGCGGCGGGCGCGCCGCTGCTGGCGGCGGTCGAGGTGGTCGAGGCGGCCGGCGCCGTCGCGCCGCCGGCGGCGTTGTCGCGATTGCATCCGCCGAGCGCCAGCGCGGCCATGACAGCGACGCCGCCGAGCAGTTTGAAATGCAGGTTGCGGTCGGTTCTCATTGGTAGGATTCCTTTCCTGGGCATGGACGGCTCTACCGGACCCGCCGCGCGGGTCCGGTAGAGCCGGTTATTGCGACGACTTCAGAATTTGACGGCAGCGGTCGTGCGACAGGTTCATGGGGTTGGGACCTTGGCCCTTCATCTCCGCATGGTCGTGTCGGGCGGCCAGGCCCATGTCGCCTTCCATCGCACGACAACTGGCGATCTGACTTTCGGTCGGCGGAGTCGTCGCGCACGCGCTGAGAAGCGTGGCGATAGAGAGGGCGGCAAGCGTGAAGGTCTTCATGGTCGCTCCTTTAATGTTGGGGGCACAGTGCCCCTCGGGTCATTTGGTCTGGTCTTGCGAGGCCGGCGCGCTGGGTCTGGCCGAGATGAAACTCAGGATGGGGCAGTCGCTGGCCGGGGCCTCGCCCGGACACGCCGCCGCGAGGCTCTCGAGGATCGTCCTGATCCGGTTGAGCTCATTGACGCGCGTCTGCGCCTGGCGAATCTTGTCGCGCGTCATTGCGAGCACGGCCGAAGCCTGGGCGGTATCCGAGGCCTGGAGGGCGAGAAGCTCCCCGGTTTCGGCGAGCGTGAAGCCCAGATCTTGGCCCGAGCGGATGAATTTGAGTCGGAGTAGGTCGGCGTCGCTATAGAGGCGATAGCCCGCGACCGATCGACCTGGCGCCGGGAAAAGGCCGGTTCGTTCGTAATAGCGGATGGTGTCGCGACTGACGCCGGCGGCGCCGGCGAGGTCGCCGATCTTGAAGAATCCCATGGCATCCGGCCCTTCTGCAGGGTGGACCGTGGTCCAGGGTTAAGCGAGGCATGTGGTCCGCCCGGAAGTTCCCGAACAGACACGCCGCGATGCCCTGGACCGCGAAGGCGGGAGCGGACCGAGCCGCCCCCGATACATCACTAGCGGCGAAGCTCGACGAGGTCGTTCTTGGCCGGCTTGCCGTCGGTGACGCGGGCATGGGCGAAGTGGTCATCGAAGACATGATCGATCGTCACGTGCCCGACGAGATCACGGCGATAGGACGGACCTCCCTTGCCCGGGCCCGGAGCGGCCTTGACGCGATAGACCTCCAGGCTTTGGCCGACCTCGGCCCCATCGGCCTTGCCGATGCAGATCACCGTACCGGTCTTGTCGGTGTCGACGATCGAGCCGCGCATGAAGAAGGTGTGGCCAATGCCCTGGGCGAGGACGGGGGTGGCGGACAGCAGAGCAATGCCGGCCAGAGCAGCGAGAACGGTCTTTTTCACGGTGGTCTCCTTTCAGGTTGAGCGCCGCGAGGGCGCGGAGGGAAGAGCTTGTCTTCGTCACTAGGAGTAAGGTCCAAGGTCCCGGCCCGGCATACGTAGATGCCACACCTCGTATTTGTACGAGGGTCTGTTCAGGGGGCGACGGCGGGCCTCGACCGACCTTCAGGCTGCTTTCGCTGGCGATTGCAGCGCGGCTGGCAACGGGCCGCGACTGCGGGTCAAGCTCCGGGCACGAGCCCGAAATGGTCCGCGGCGTCGCCTATCATCTGCTGCACGCACCGGTGGGCGTATGCCGCCGCCAAGCGAAGCGTGCGTCGGCCGAGGCCCTTGGTGGGCGGCTCGTAGCCGATCCACTCGCGCCACCGGCTAACGTCCTGACCTTCGGGTGAGATCTCGAACCCCATCTTTTATGGTCCCATGGTCAGGAGCCGCAGCCCTTCCGTCGTCAACGCCTGATGACGCCGGCGGGTCGCGGCGCTATGGTGACGCCATGCTGAGACATGCGCTCGCTTTCCTGGCCGCCCTGGCCCTCGCCTTCAGCCCGCTGGCGGTCAACGCCGCCCAGGCCGATTGCGATATGACGGGCATGGACATGAGCGCCATGAGCATGGCCATGCCCGCGGCCGCCACGGCTTCGGACGCCGCCCAGGACCCTTGCTGCGACCATGGCAAGGCGATGTCGGCCAAGGACTGCGCCCGAGCCTGCGCGACCAGTTGCGCCTTGGCTGTCGCCGTGCCGGGTAAGGGCGCGATCGACTATTCCCCGATCGCCTACCGGATCGAGACGCACTGGTCGAACACTAGCGGCCGGACCCATGATCCGGGCCAGGAAGACCCGCCTCCAAGATCGCTGATCTGACGACCGGCCAACCGCCGGTCTGACGCTCCCGCGCCCGCCGTTGTGCGTTATCGCACGCGGTCGAATGGCGCGGTCGCTTGCCCCTTCGCGGGCCTTTCAGATCACGATCTCAAGGAACGACCCCATGACCCTGCGTCACGCCCTCCTGGGCGCCCTGGCCGCCGGCCTGACCTTCGGCGCCTCGGCCGCCCTCGCCGCCACCTTCCCCGCCTGCAGCCATCTGCGCACGGAGGCCCCGCCGTCCAACCCCAAGGATGTCTTTCGCACCGCGGTCCGCGTCTGCGACATGCCGGCCGACTGCGGAATGATGCCCCGCAAGGCTGGCGCGGCGGAGCCCGCCACCGCCTCGCCCCAAGGCTAGGGACCGGCTGAACCCAGGCGGCGGGCGATCCCCTCCCGCCGCCTGGACGGCCGGCCTTGGCGGGGCGGCTGCAAACGCCCCGCCAAGGCATCCCGTCAGGCCTTTCGCCGACATCGTTCGCACGATCCGACAGGACTCCTTCATGCGTCTCTTCTTGCTTCTCGCGGGCCTTGGGCTGGCCAACGCCGCCCAGGCCGGCCCACTGACCTTCAACGCCGCCCAGGAACTGGCCCTGCAATCGCCGGCCCTGGTCGCGACAGCGGCCGATCTCGAGGCGGCCAAGTCCCAGGGCAAGGCGGCGGGCAGCTTGCCCGACCCAAAGCTGCGCGTCGGCCTGGACAATCTCCCGATCTCCGGTCCACCGGCCGGGACTTTTGGCGGCGACAGCATGACCATGGTCAGCGTCGGCCTGATGCAGGACCGGCCCAGCGCCGCCAAGCGCGAGGCCGCACGTCAGGCGGCCAGGGCGGAGGTCACGACCGCCGGCGCCCGCCAGGCCCTGGCGGCGCGCGAGACGCAAGTGGCCGCAGCTCTGGCCTGGATCGATCTGTTCTACACCGATCAGAAGCTGGCCGCCCTGGCTGCGGTCGAACGGGCGATCACACCGCTGCGCGACGCGGGGCCCGCCGCCGTCGCGACCGGAGACGCCCGTCCCGGCCAAGCCCTGGAAGCGCAACAGAAGCTGGCCGCACTGGCCGATCGACGCAGCGAACTACTGGCCGATAGGGCCCGCGCCGCCGCCGAACTGACCCGTTGGACCGCCGAGCCTGGACCTCAGCCCATCGGGCCGGCTCCGGACTTTCCCATCAACGCCGAGGCCGTGCGCGCCGGCCTGCCAGACCATCCCAGTCTCCGCGCCCTGGACGCGGCGCGCCAGACGGCCGGCACCCAGTTGGCCCAAGCGCGCGCCGAAGTCCATCCCGACACCAGTTGGGATCTCGCCTACCAGAAGCGCGACGGCGCCTATGGCGACATGGTGTCGGTCGAGGTGACCTTTGGCTTGCCGCTGTTTGGTCGGGCCCGGCGCGAACCGCTGATCGCGGCCCAGAGCGCCAGGGTCCGGGGGGCCGAAAGTCAAAAGGCCGCGGGCGAACGCCAATTGCTCGCCGCGCTGGAGGCCGACCTTGCCGATCACCAGATGCACCACGATCAGTTGGCCCGCGCCCAAGAGACCTTGGCGCCGCTGGCCCAGCAGCGCGCCGACCTGGAGACCGCCAGCTACGCCGCTGGGCGCGCCAGCTTGAGCGACGTGCTCGGCGCCTTGCTCGACCTGGCCGAGACCAAGCTTTCGATCCTCGACCGCCAAGCCCTCGTCGCGCGCGACAGCGCCAAGATCAACCTGACCTATGGAACCGCGTCATGAGCCGCGTCTCGCCCCTCTCGACCCGATCCATGATCGCGGGCGCCGCCGCCATCGCGCTTCTGGCCACGGCCGGGGGCTATGGTTTGGGCCAGTGGCGAAAGGCGCCCGCCCCGGCCGCGGGCGACGCGCCTGGCCGAAAGATTCTCTACTGGTATGATCCAATGGTCCCCGCCCAGCGCTTCGACAAGCCGGGCAAGTCGCCGTTCATGGACATGCAACTGGTGCCCCGCTACGCCGACGAGAGCCGGCCGGACGCGCCCGGCGTCACCGTCGATCCGCGCAGCGCGCAGACCTTGGGCATGAGATTGGCCCGCGCCGAGATGACGTCGCTCGCCCCCGGCCTGACGATTCCAGGATCGATCGAGTTCAACCAGCGCGACCTGGCCATCGTCCAGACCCGAACCCCCGGCTTCGTCCAGCGAGTCTATGGCCACGCCCCCGGCGACGTCATCGCGGCTGGCGCGCCGATCGCCGACCTGTTCAATCCCGATTGGGCGGGCGCGCAGACCGAATATCTGGCCGTGCGGCGCATCGGCGACCCGCGCCTGACGGCCGCCGCCCGGTCGCGGCTGACTTTGCTTGGCATGAGCCAATCCCTGATCGCCGCGGTCGAGCACGGCGGCAAGGTCCAGCCGACATCCACGGTGCGCGCGCCGATCGGTGGGGTGATCCAGACCCTGGATGTCTGGGCCGGCATGAGCCTGGCCTCGGGCCAGAGCTTGGCGCAGATCAGCGGTCTTGCGACGGTTTGGCTGACCCTGTCGGCGCCTGAGGCCCAGGCCGGGCTGATCAAGATCGGCCAGTCGGTCTCGGCCCAGTTGCTCGCCTTTCCCGGCGAGACCTTCAGCGGCCGGGTCAGCGCCATCCTGCCAGCCGCCGAGGCCGACAGCCGCACCCTGCAGGTGCGCGTCGAACTGGCCAATCGCGGCGGCAGGCTGCGTCCGGGCATGTTCGCCACCGCCAGCGTCGGGGGCGAGGCCGCGCCTGTCCTGACCGTCCCCGCCGAGGCGGTGATCCGCACCGGGCGGCGCGACCTGGTGATGCTGGCCCAGGCCGGAGGCCGCTACCAGCCCGCCGAGGTGCGAGTCGGTCGCCAAGCCGGCGATCGCACCGAGATCCTGGCAGGCCTTACCGCAGGCGATCAGGTCGTGGCCTCCGGCCAATTCCTGCTCGATTCCGAAGCCAGTTTGGCGGGCCTGGAGCCTCGGTCCCTCACGGCGAGCACGCCAGTGCGGTCGATGCCCGTTGCCGCCCCCAGCGGCGGAACCGCGCAAACCGTGAAACGCCCGACGAATGCGGCCAGCGCACTCCTGCAGGCGCAAGGTCGGATCGAAGAGATCACCGCCGACACGATCACGCTCAGCCACAGCCCGGTGCCCGCGATCGGCTGGCCGGCCATGACGATGACCTTCAAGCTCGACCCACCAAGTCTGGCCCAAGGATTGAAGGGGGGCGATCAGGCAGCGTTCGGCTTCGAACAACGTCGGGATGGACCCACGGTGCGCAGTGTCCGCCGCATGGAGGCAAGCCGTTGATCGCCGCTGTCATCCGCTGGTCGCTGGCCAACCGCTTCTTCGTGCTGCTCGGGGCTCTGGTTCTGCTGGCCGGCGGGCTTGTGGCGCTCCGCCAAACGCCACTAGACGCCCTGCCCGATCTTTCCGACGTGCAGGTTGTGATCCGCACGCCGGCCCAGGGCCAGGCCCCGCGCCTGGTCGAGGACCAGATCACCTACTCCCTGGCCACCACCATGTTGTCGGTGCCGGGCGCCAAGACCGTGCGCGGCTACTCGTTCTTCGGCGACAGCTTCGTCTATGTGCTGTTCGCCGACGGAACCGATCCCTATTGGGCCCGCTCGCGGGTGCTGGAGTCGCTTAGCCAAGTCCAAAGCCGGCTTCCGGCCGGGGCCCGCCCGGCCCTCGGTCCCGACGCCACCGGTGTGGGCTGGATCTTCGAATACGCCCTGGTCGACAGAACCGGACGCCATGACCTTAGCCAGCTTCGGTCCTTGCAGGACTGGTTTGTGCGCTATGAGCTGAAGACCCTGCCGGGGGTGGCCGAGGTGGCCAGCATCGGCGGCATGGTGCGTCAGTATCAGGTTGTGCTCGACCCGCAGAAATTGGCGGCCTACGGCATCACTCACCAGGCCGTGGTCGAGGCGCTGAATGGCGCCAACCAGGAAGCCGGTGGCTCGGTCGTCGAGATGGCCGAAGCCGAATACATGGTCCGGGCCAGCGGCTATCTGAGCAGCCTGGCCGACTTCGCCGCTGTGCCGATCAAGACCGCGGCCGGCGGCGTGCCCATCACCCTGGGCCAGGTCGCCACGATCCAGATCGGGCCGGAGATGCGCCGAGGGATCGCCGAATTGAACGGCCAGGGCGAGGTCGCCGGCGGGGTGGTGGTGCTGCGCTCGGGCGAGGACGCCCGCGCCACGCTCAAGGCGGTGCAGGACAAGCTGAAGATCCTTAAGACCACCCTGCCGCCAGGCGTGGAGATCGTCACCACCTATGACCGCTCCGGCCTGATCGATCGCGCCATCGACAATCTGAAGTCCAAGCTCTTCGAGGAGTTCATCGTTGTCGCCCTGGTCTGCGCGCTCTTCCTCTGGCATCTGCGCTCGGCCCTGGTGGCAATCATCGCCCTGCCGCTGGGCGTGCTGGCAGCCTTCATCGTCATGCGCGCCCAGGGGATCAACGCCAACATCATGTCGCTAGGCGGCATCGCTATCGCTGTCGGTGCAATGGTCGATGCGGCGGTCGTGATGATCGAGAACGCGCACAAACATCTGGAGCGCTGGACGCACGATCATCCCGGCCAGACGATCGGCGACAAGGAACGCTGGGACGAGATCGCCGCCGCCGCCGTCGAGGTCGGCCCGGCCCTGTTCCTGAGCCTGCTGATCATCACCTTCTCGTTCATCCCGGTGTTCACTCTGCAGGGCCAGGAGGGGCGGCTCTTTGCCCCGCTGGCCTTCACCAAGACCTACGCCATGGCCGCGGCGGCCCTGTTGTCGATCACCCTGATCCCAGTGCTGATGGGTTATCTGATCCGCGGTAAGATCCCGGCCGAGACCGCCAACCCCATCAACCGGCTGCTGAGCGCGATCTATGCGCCGGCCCTGGACTGGGTGCTCGGGCGTCCGCGCACCACGCTGGTCATCGCCGCCCTGGTCTTCGCCACCACCCTGATCCCGCTGTCGCGGCTAGGCGGCGAGTTCATGCCGACCCTAGACGAAGGCGATCTTCTCTATATGCCCTCGGCCCTGCCGGGCCTGTCGGCGGCCAAGGCCAGCGCATTGCTCCAGCAGACCGATCGGCTGATCAAAACCGTGCCGGAGGTCGAAAGCGTGTTCGGCAAGGCCGGCCGCGCGGAATCGGCGACCGATCCGGCCCCGCTGGAGATGTTCGAGACCACCATCCGCTTCAAGCCGCGCGACCAGTGGCGTCCCGGCATGACCCCGGAAAAGCTGGTCGAGGACCTGGACCGCACGGTGGCGGTTCCGGGCCTCTCCAACGTCTGGGTGCCGCCGATCCGCAACCGCATCGACATGCTGGCCACCGGCATCAAGAGCCCGATCGGGGTCAAGGTGTCGGGCGCGAACCTTGATGATCTCGATCGGGTCGCCCAGCAGATCGCCCAGGTCGCCAAGACCGTCCCGGGGGTCAGCTCGGCCTTGGCCGAGCGGCTGACCGGCGGGCGCTATGTCGATGTCCGCATCGACCGGGCCGCCGCCGGCCGATACGGCCTCAACATCGCCGACGTCCAGGCCATCGTCTCGGGGGCGATCGGCGGCCAGACGGTTGGCGAGACCGTCGAGGGCCTAGCCCGCTATCCGATCACCGTGCGCTATCCGCGTGAGGTGCGCGGCGATTTGGAGGCCCTGCGGGCCCTGCCGATCCTCACCCCATCGCTGCAACAGATCACCCTGGGCACGGTGGCCCAGCTGGCGATCAGCGAGGGGCCGCCGATGCTCAAGAGCGAGAACGGCCGGCCGACCACCTTCGTCTATGTCGACGTGCGCGGCCGCGACCTATCTTCGGTGGTCGCCGACCTGCAACGAGCGGTGGCCAAGGACGTCAAGCCGGTGGCAGGGGTGACCGTCAGCTATTCGGGGCAGTTCGAATATCTGCAGCGGGCGGTCGAGCGGCTCAAGATCGTCGTGCCGGCGACGCTGCTGATCATCTTCGTGCTGCTGTACCTGACCTTCCGCCGCTTCGACGAGGCGACCCTGATCATGGGCGCCCTGCCCTTCGCCCTGACCGGCGGTTTCTGGGCGCTCTACCTGCTGGGCTTCAACCAGTCGGTGGCCACCGGGGTCGGCTTTATCGCCCTGGCCGGGGTCTCGGCCGAGTTCGGGGTGGTGATGCTGATCTATCTCAATCAGGCCATGGCCGAGCGCCATGGCGTCCTAACAGACGCCGACCTCAGTGAGGCGATCCGCGAAGGCGCCTTGCTGCGGGTCAGGCCCAAGGCCATGACCGTGGCGGTGATCCTGGCGGGCCTAATCCCGATCCTGATCGGCCACGGCGCCGGCTCGGAAGTAATGAGCCGGATCGCCGCGCCGATGATCGGCGGCATGCTGAGCGCGCCGCTGCTGTCGATGTTCGTGGTGCCGGCCGCCTATCTGTTGATCGAGCGGCGGCGGCGCAAGGGTCACGGCATCTAGGTCAGAGGGAGGGCGGGCGCGATCTACGCCCGCCCTCTCGTCTTAGACCGGTGTCACGCGATAGCCCGCTGCCGCAACGGCGGCGGAAACAGCCTCCGAGGTCGCGCCGGTGTCGATTTCGAGGCTTTTGCCGGCCACGTCGGCGCGAACCGCGGCGCTGGCGTCAACCCCATGGATGGCCTTGGTGACGGTCGCGACGCAGTGGCCGCAGGTCATGTTCTCGATGGTGTAGCGAAGCATCTTGCTCTTCCTTGTTCGACTTCGCTGCAACAGATGGGGCTTCCCATCATGGCAAGGTCAAGGGGCGCCGCGCCGAAATCCTGGCTGAGGGATCGGCCTGGGCCGGCGCGTATCTCTCTGGCGCAGGACGGCCCTCTCCGGTCGATCCGCACCGACAGGAGAAAAAACCGATGAAGACCTTCCTCGCCGCCGGCGCCCTGGCCTTGGCCCTCATCGGACCCGCCCTGGCTCAATCCGACATGAAGATGGGCGATATGAAGATGGGCGACATGGCGGGCATGAAGCACGACGCCGCGCCCGCCCCGGCCAAGACGGCCGACGGCCAGGGCGTGATCAAGGGGATCGACGCCAAGGGCGGCACGGTGACCCTGCAGCACCAGCCGATCCCGGCGCTGAAATGGCCGGCCATGACCATGAAGTTCAAGGCCGCTCCGGACGTTCTCAAGTCGTTCAAGGTCGGTCAGGCCGTCAATTTCAAGCTCAAGCCGATGGGCGCTTCGGCCGAAGTCGTGGCGATGTCGGCCAAGTAGCACTTCAGGACGGTTCGCCCGGCGCATCAACGCGGCGGGCGAACAAGTCCGGTGGCCGGCGACGGCCCCGCGGCGCGCGGTGGATCAGCGACCTTTAGGTTGACGCTCGCGGCCTTGGTCGGTTCGCCCACGGGCTGAAGGGTGAAGGCCAGCACCCAGTCGCCGGTCATGGGCAGGTCGGCGCGGAACCGAAGCTGGTCATAGTCGAGCGAAGGCTCGAAGAAGGCCGGAAACACCGCAACGCCGCGCCCCGGAGCCATGCTGACCGTGGCGTCGCGCGCCGACATCCGCGGCATGATGCGGCCCTGTTCGACGGGAGTGACCTTCACCAGGATGGTCTTCGCCACGCCGCGCGTCAGGCTTGGCGAAGCGGCCTCGAACTTGTAGTCGGTGGCTTGGACGGCCAACAGCCCCGCCAGCAAGCAGACGCCCGAAAGCCAGGCCGGGGCCCGCA
Organism: Caulobacter sp. GSs2; assembly: GCF_058680895.1. The sequence continues at coordinate 107,656 of NZ_JBZWJL010000002.1, forward strand.
TCACCGAAAGCCCCGCGATGGAGCCGGCTCGCGCTTCGGCGGCGCGCCTGAACCGAGGTCGGCGAGGATCGGGCAGTCGGCCCGATCATCGCCCGCGCAATCGCGAGACAGGTCGCGCAGCGTGTCGGCCATGGCTCGCATCTCCACGATCTTGGCCTCCAGGGCCTGGACATGCCCATCGGCGATCGCCTTGACCTCGCGGCTGGGCCGGACACGGTCGCGCCAGAGCGACAACAGGTGAGTGATCTCCTCGACCGAAAACCCCAGCGAGCGGGCGCGGCGAATGAACCTCAGCTCATTGACCTCACGCTCGCTGAAGCTGCGATAGTTGCTGTCGGTGCGGCCGGCGGGCGTGATCAGTTTGATCTGCTCATAGTAGCGGATCATCTTGGCCGAGACGCCGGACGCCTTGGCCGCCTGTCCGATGTTCATGCGTGAGCGTTCCTTGGCTTGATCGCAGGCAGGGGCGAGGTGAAGGCGCGCAGACGCAGGGCGTTGGACAGGACGCTGACGCTGGACAGCGCCATCGCGCCAGCCGCCACCATTGGCGAAAGCGACAGACCGAAGGTCGGCGCGAGCGCGCCCGCCGCCACGGGGATCAGGACGACGTTGTAGCCAAAGGCCCAGACCAGGTTCTGGCGGATGTTGCGCAAGGTCGCGCGGCTGAGCGCCAGGGCGTTGACGACGCCGCGCAGATCCCCGCCCATCAACACAACGTCGGCGCTCTCGATGGCGATGTCGGTCCCTTGCCCCATGGCCAGGCCGACATCGGCGCTGGCCAGGGCCGGCGCGTCATTGACGCCGTCGCCGACGAACGCCGTCGCGCCATAACGGGCGCGCAGGACCGCGATCGCCTCGGTCTTGCCCTGGGGCAGCACCTCGGCCACGACCTCGTCGATCCCCAGGATCCTGGCGACCGCCTCGGCGGTCCGACGGTTGTCGCCGGTGATCATCGCCACCTTCAGCCCTTGGGCGTGCAAAGCGGCGATGGCGGCGAGCGCTGTCTCGCGAATGGGATCGGCCACCGCCAGGATCGCCGCCAGACGCCCGTCGATCGCCACATAGAGCGGACTCTTGCCAGCGTCGCCCAAACGGGCGGCTTCCTCGGCGAAGGGCTCGACGTGCAGCGCCAGGCGCAGCATGTAGCGATCGGCGCCGATCTCGACGCGGCGCCCCGCCACGATCCCTTGCGCTCCAAATCCCGGCGTCGAGGCAAAGTCGCTCAATGCGCCGAGCGTCGCGCCTTCGGCCTTGGCCGCGCTGACGATGGCCTGGGCGATCGGGTGCTCCGAGCGCGCCTCGACCGCCGCCGCCAGGCCCAGGACCTCGCCCCGGCCAAACCCGTCCGCGAGGATCAGATCGGTCAATTCCGGACGGCCCTTGGTCAGGGTGCCGGTCTTGTCGAGCGCCACGACCTTGGCATCCTGCAGCGCCTGCAGGGCTTCGCCACGTCGGAACAAGACGCCCAGTTCGGCGGCCCTGCCGGTCCCGACCATGATCGAGGTCGGCGTGGCCAGGCCCATGGCGCACGGACAGGCGATGATCAGCACCGCCACCGCGTGAACCAGCGCCAGGCCTAGGGCGGGCGGCGGGCCGAACACCAGCCAGGCCAGGAAGGTCGCGACGGCCACGGCGATGACGGCGGGCACGAACCAGGCCGTGATCTTGTCGACCAGGGCCTGGATCGGCAGCTTGGAACCCTGCGCGGCCTGCACCATGCGCACGATCTGGGCGAGCAGGGTGTCGCCGCCAACCTTTGTGGCCCTGAACTTCAAGGCGCCGGTGGTGTTGACCGTGCCGCCGACCACCAAGGCCCCGACGGCCTTTTCGACCGGGATCGGCTCTCCCGTGATCATCGCCTCGTCGACGAACGACACCCCATCGACAACGACGCCATCGACCGGGAGACGCTCGCCGGGACGGACCAGCACCAGATCGCCAGGCAGAACCTCGCCGATGGCGATCTCAACGGCTTCGCCATCGCGTTCGACCCGCGCGGTCTTGGCTTGCAACGTCATCAGCCGCTTGATCGCTTGGCTTGTCGCGCCCTTGGCGCGGGCCTCGAACCAGCGGCCCATCAGGATCAAGGTGACGATGACCGCCGCGGCCTCGTAATAGACGCCGTCCGTCCCGGCCGGCAGCAGCCCCGGCGTAAAGGTGGCGACTAGCGAATAGGCGAAGGCCGCGCTCGCGCCGAGCACGACCAGGCTGTTCATGTCTGGTGTCAGGCGCAGCAGGTTTGGGACGCCCTTGCGGTAGAAGCGCAGTCCAGGCCCAAACAACACGATGCTGGCCAGAACCAGGCTGATCAGCCGCCAGGCCTGCTCGCCCAGTGTCGTCGCCAGCAGATGGTGGGCGCCAGGCACGAAGTGACGGGCCATCTCGACGACGAAGAGCGGCGCGGTGGCCAGGGCGGCGATCAGAACCGCGCGCTTGAGGCCGGCGATCTCCGCCTGGCGCGCCTTGGCTTCGTCGTCGGTGGTATCGGCGCCAGCTTCTTGCACCAGGCTCGCGGCATATCCCGCCTCGGCGACCGCCTTGATCAGCGCATCGGGATCGAGCGCGCCGCGCGCGCCGCTGACGCTGGCCCGTTCCGTGGCCAGGTTGACGACCGCACGTTCGACCCCAGGCGCTTTGAGCAACGCCTTTTCGACGCGCGAGACGCAGGATGCGCAGGTCATGCCGACAATGCGAAGGTCGATCGTCTGAGGGGCGAGATCGTAGCCGGCCTGGCGGATCGCCGCGACGATCGCGATGGGATCGCCACCTTCGACGTGAACCCGTTCGGCCGCGAGGTTGACGCTGGCGGAGGTCACGCCCGGCACGGCGGCAACCGCCATTTCGACCCGGCGCACGCAGGACGCGCAGGTCATTCCGACCACGGGCAGGTCCAGGATCTTGAGGTTTTGGTCGGGCATCGGCGGTCTCCTGTTCTCGATGCCCAGCGTTGTGATCCCTCCTATCATGGGAAGGTCAAGTCGGTGTTCGGCGGCGCCTGCAAGGAGTACGCGCCGACCCTGGCCTTCCCCTCATCGGAAGGTTTTCGCCGGCCTGGAGATAATCGTTCGAACAAACGGCGGAATCGTTCGAACTTTCGCCACAGGCTTACAATGATGGGAGGTGTTATTCCGCAAATATGCAGGTCATTCTTTCGCAACGAATACCTTCGTCTGCTGTTCTATTCGGGCGACCGGCGCCGATCATGGCGAGACGGATCAACAGAAATCTGGAAGGCAAAATAGATGCGCAAGATTTTGACCGCGTTGTGCGCGGCCAGCCTGCTCGGCGCCGTCGGCGTCGCGGGCGCCTCGGCTCAGTCCATGGCCGGGCACGACATGAAGGGCATGGATATGTCCAAGACGAGCATGAAGGGCCATGCCCAGATGGGCCGCGACGCCCTGAAGATGGACGAAATGCGGATGAGCAAGGCGATGATGGCGGCCAAGGCCTCCGACTTCGACGTGCTGTGGGCCAGGAAAATGATCGCTCATCACCAAGGCGCGATCGACATGAGCCAATCGCTGCTCAAGCACGGCGGCGACGCCGAAGCCAAGCGCATGGCGCAGATGACCATCGACGAAAACACCAAGGCCAAGGCCGAACTGGAGGCTTTCGTCCGCAAGCACGGCGGATAGGCTGCCTGTAGAAACTGGCGCCGGCGCACTTTTGCGCCGCGCGTCATTTTCGCGCGCGTTCCAGACTTGCGGGGTAAAGGGGTTCTGCTGCGTATAGTCAGTGGGACACCTCCGGGGGCGAAGGACCGAGCATGACTCTGAACTTGGACGACTTGGTCGATCAGCTGGCGGCGCAGCCGCTGGACCGATCGTTGGACGGCCTGGAATGGGACGTGGCGCGCGGCATCGCCCGTCAACGCGCCGACCTCAAGACAGGGGCCGCCCTGGCGCCGATCCGGGTCGCATCGATCGGTTTGGCGATGGCGATGGGCGTCACCGCCGGCGGCCTGGCCGCGGCCAGCACCGTTTCGGCACCTCAGCAGTTCAGCACCTTTTCGGTCTCGGCTCACCTGGCGCCGTCTACCCTGCTTGAGGGTGATCAGTGAGCGTAACCCGCAGCATCGTTCTGACGCTGGTGCTTTCGGCCCTGGCGGCGGCGATCGGCGTCTGGGGCGGCGGACAGTATGTCGTGCGTCAGATGCACCACAACACGCCCCTGCATCAGCTGGTGCATGAGAAGCTCAACCTCACGCCGGATCAGGAACGACGGATCGACGGGCTGGAGCGTGACTACGCGGCACGGCGCAAGGTCCTTGAGGCCGAGATGCGCGCCGCCAACGCCGAACTCGCGCAGGCGATCCAGGAACAGCACAGCTATACACCCAAGGTCCAAGCGGCCATCGATCGCTTCCACATGGCGATGGGCGCGCTGCAGAAGGAAAGCATCCAGCACGTTATCGCTATGCGCGCCGTGCTGACCCCGCAGCAAGCCGCGCGTTTCGACGACACGGTCGTCAAGAACCTCACCGAACAGGCGCAGTGATCGCGGCGACGCCCACCGACGAAGCGCTCGCGGTGCAGGCCGCGAGGGGCGACGAACGCGCGTTTGCGTATTTGGTCGGCCGACACAAGGAAAGTCTCTACCGCCTGCTGCGGCGTTATACGGGCGATGCTGATGAGGCCTATGAAGCCGTCCAAGAAGCGTTCATCGCGGCCTGGGCGGCTTTGGATCGTTATGACGCATCGCGCTCCTTCGGCTCCTGGCTGCGCACCATCGCCATCAACAAGGCGCGAGACCGCGGGCGGAAGATGGCCGTGCGCCGCTTCTTTTTCGGGTCCGTCGCCCCCGACGACGCCTTGGCCCAAGCCATCGACCCCGCCGCGCCCGCCGACGACCAGATGCGCCAACACCAAGCGATAAGTCTTCTCCGCCAAGCAGTGGCGAAACTTCCCGACGCCCTGAAGGCGCCGCTCGTGCTCACCGCCTTCGAAGGCCTGTCACATCAGGAAGCCGCCGTGATCCTGGGCGTTACGCCCAAGTCCGTCGAGACGCGCGTCTATCGCGCTCGCAAATCCCTGGCGGCGGCGTTGGATCCGGAAGCCTTCCTTGATCGCTAGCGCGACGGCCTCTCGCCAGGCGTGAGCCGATGAGACACCGATTCCAGCGCCTGGATGCCGGCTCCGAAGCGCCCGATCGCCTCGCGGTGCTTGTCCAGTTCGCCATAGGGCAGGTAGCGAACCGACAGATCCCCGATCCGGCTGAAGGCCGGCCGGCCGATCTGAGCGCGAACATCAACTTCTCGTTTGTCAGGGGCGACGAGATAGAGCGCGTGCAGGCTGCCGGCCGCGCCGCCGAGCGCCAGGTCGAGCATGCGCACGATGCCTGAATAGATCGAGGTGCTGTGTTCGACCTCGAAGGCCGCGACGATGGTGTCGGGATCCGAGAGCCACAGCACATCGATCAGTCGCACGGCGTCCGCGCCGGGCGCGGCTTCGAGCGTGGCTCCCAACCTCGCCAGGCAACCCCCGCCCAGCTTGCCGCCCTCATGAAGGCGACCCTGGTCGTTCTGGGCGATGAACACCTTGTAGCCGAGGGCCAAGCCCAGATCGCGCAGCCAACCCTGGACCTGGGTATGGGTGCGCTCGTCCTGCTCGACGGCGGGCTTGAGGGCGACGGCTTCCCGAACCTTGGCCAAATCCTCACGCCAGGATGTTAGAGCGGCGGCGTCATCCTGACGCGGCGGCGGCGCATAGAGACCCATGCCGATGTCGAAGCAGAACGCCGCGACCGCGCCCAGATCGTTTGACAGCAGATCCCGGTGCTTGTCGTTGAAGGCGATCAACCCCTGACGCATGGCCAGATATTGCTCCCAACGGCCAAGCTTCACGTTCGCCCCGAACAGCGCGTTGTAGCCGCGGACGATCGCGGTGTTGAACGGCGGGGCGATGGTCGGGTGCAGGAAGTAGAGGATGTTGGCTACAGCCGGTCCGAGGCCCTTGATCTGCAGGGCGTCGATGCGATGGATCTCCGCCAGCACATGCTCGGCGGTGTCACAGCAGACGCAGGCGTCCAGCAAGCGCCCGAAGGCCCGCTGGTTGCCGGGATGCTCGTAGATGTCGGGAATGCGCAGCTTGGGCTTCCAGAGGAAGGCGTGGTCGGCGCCCTTGAAGACCTGGCGCTGCTCGGCGATCGAGTGGACGACGGTCTCGAGCGAGGAGCCGCGATAGGCCACGCCGAACCGTCCGTAGGCGATCTCCTCGGCCACCTGCTGCACGCCGCGCCGGATCGAACGGAAGTTCTTGATCCGGTCCTCCCAGAGAAACCAGGTGCGATAGGCGCCGCGCGGATCCTCCCGCCAGCGCCGCAGAAGGTCGCGCATCAAGTCGTCGGACAATCCAGCTCTCCCCGGCCGCACCCTTGGTCAATAGGCGTGGAAGTCTTGCTTTCCAAGTCAAGAACCGGGCAACCTCGACCGTCCATTCGCCGTTGTCATGTCGATGGTCAAGTCCGACGGATCTTGTCGGACCGGCATCCTTCCAATCATTGGAATCTTTATTGCGGCAGGAAGCACCGATGCTGATCCAACCGATTGACTACTTTCTGCTGGGCTGGTTTTCCGTCGCCGCGCTCTGCACGGCCTATGTCGCCATCGACCAGTATCGCAACAACCCCGAGCCGGTGGTGATGACCCAGTTTGGCCGCGCGCTGCACGCATTGAACATCGAGATCATTTGCGCCAACTTCAGCTAGGCCAAGGGCCGCGTCGAGCGCGCCAACAAGACGCTGCAGGGCCGACTGGTCAAGGAGAAGCGCCTCGCCGCCTAGTTTTCACCATTTGTCCGCTTAGCGCTGTTTTCTGCCCGTTCTGTGGCGTCACCTCTTCTAGGAACAACAAATGAACAACTGGGCGGGAGATATGACCATCGGCCTAGGGTGGGTCTACTATGATGGGCCCGTCGGTCACACAGAGTTTCACCAGCATTACGCAGTTCAGATTTGTTTTCCCTTTACGAGTCCCCTTCGTATCGAGACGCAGGGGCAAAAACTGAACGCAGAGGGCATTCTGGTGATCGGCTCAAACATAAGCCATCGTCTTTCGGCACCCAGTCAGACGGCGAAAATTCTCTACATCGATCCCGGTCTCGTTAGAAAACGCTATGAGAATTTGCGTGCTGAAGAGCTGGAGGTGCTTAATCCTTCCCCTGCTCAGGCAAGGGCGCTCGAACAAGCACTCGCCACCGACCCTGCCTCAAAATCGAAAGAGTTTGGTTTCGAGCTCACTCAGTTGATCTGGCCTGAAAATCCTGCACAAGAAGCAATTTCCGCTATAGATCCACGCATAGAAAGATTTCTTGAATATATCGATGATTCTGAAAACGTAAGTATATTCCTGAATCAGGCGGCACGTGCGGCTGGCCTCTCGATGGGCCGTTTCCGACACCTATTCAGCGCTCAGATAGGTATGCCGCTCAAAAGTTACCTTTTGTGGACAAAACTGCAGCGCGCCATTCAAAGTCTTGCCAACGACAGTTCTTTGACGCGTGCGGCGCATATCGCTGGCTTTGCAGATGCCTCTCATTTGTCGCGCACATTCAAACGCACTTTCGGTTTGTCGCCAAACGAACTGAATAAAAAGGCAAATGTTACGACGAGAAAGCGCGCCTGATAGCCCCTACATTCATGCGCGTCTCGCGTTTTCCACGCATTCATAGCGAACTGAATCGCTGTCGGCGATGTCGTCGACCCTATTTGCGAGGAGAACTCGTCATGAAATTTCTAATACGGCTTTTCTATCTGCCGTTCTTTTTGATCGTTGGAAATGGAATCGCGATCTTCATTGTTCAATCCGGTCATTCAAAAGGCTGGCTGTTCCTTCTCATTTCAGCCTTCATCACGCTGGCTTTTGTGCTGGAGCGTGCTGTTCCTTATGACGCCGCGTTCAATGAGTCCCGCGGCGACCGCGTGCGCGACTTTTTTCATGCTTTAGTCAATGAAACCTTCAATGTTTTGGGTGTTTTGAGCGTACCGCTTTTAGCGACTTTTATCAGCCTCCCATCAATATGGCCGCATGCGCTTCCATTGTGGCAACAGTTGTTGATGGCAATCCTAATTGCAGATGTGGGCATAACGTTGGCTCATTTCGCCAGTCACAGAATTCAGGTTTTGTGGCGTCTCCATGCCGTGCACCACAGCATAAAGCGCATGTACGGGTTTAACGGACTGATGAAACATCCGTTGCATCAGTTCATTGAAACTCTGGCGGGCGTGTCGCCGCTGCTATTAATGGGTATTTCTCAGGATGCACTGTCTCTGCTCATCGTCGCTGTAATATTACAATTGCTACTGCAGCATTCGAACGTCGCCTATTTCACCGGCCCGTTGAAATATGTGCTTGCGATCAACGTTGTCCATCGATTCCATCATCTCAAAACGGCAGAAGAGGGAGATGTCAATTTCGGGCTCTTTACGAGTTTGACCGACTACTGTCTTGGCACTGCCTATTATGACAAGAGAAGAACTATCGTATCCGACGACCTTGGAATAGGAGACCAGCCGGATTACCCAGTCGGCTATCTACGCCAACTCATTCAGCCGTTTCGATAACAGGATATCTTGGCGCGCACCTGGAGCATTTTCCGATCCAAATGGATCGGTGAAATGCTCCAGCGTTAAAGCGACGCTTTCAATCAGATTGTGGAGTGCTGTTATGAGAAGGAAAATGGCCTACTTCTGTACAATTGCACTTCTGTCGGTTGGTCTAATTGGCGGACACATGTCTGGAAACCAGGCGCGGAGAGATTCTGTCGCGGCAGCGGAACAACAATTTGGCGTCGATTTTGAAAGTAGAATGGTTAACGTCGGAGAAGTGTCGTTGCATGTCGTATTTGCGGGACCGGTCGATGGCTATCCGGTAATCTTGCTGCACGGTTATCCGGAATTTTGGTATGCTTGGCGCGGTCCGATGGCGGTATTGGCGAAGGCAGGATTCCGTGTCATCGCGCCGGATCAGCGAGGATACAACTATTCCGATAAACCAGCTGATGTGGCGGCTTATAGACTCGACAAGCTGGCTGGTGACGTCGTGGGCCTTGCAGATGCGCTTGGTTACGAAAAGTTCTTTCTAGCTGGCCACGATTTCGGCGGTCAGGTTGCTTGGTGGACGCTACTTTTGCATCCGGAAAGGGTGGAGAAGGCAGTTATCATCAACAAGGAACATCCTCTTGCGGCAACCGACTATGAACCGAAGGAAGATGAGATCGACTGGTACGCGACATTTCTGCAGATACCATCGGTGCCGGGATATGTAGGGCGTTTGGGAAATTGGTCCCTGCTTGAAAAGACGCTGCGCGCGACGTCCCTTCCTAACACCTTTCCCGACGCGGACCTTAATCAGTACCGATCGGCATGGGACAATGACGGTGCAATAAACAGTATGGGCAAATGGTATCGTGCCAACAGGAATTTCAAAATGAATGTCGGCGCTGGGCGAATATCAACACCAACCATGATGATTATCGCCGCTGACGACGTGTTTACACCTGTTGATTTGGCGCGACGGAATATCCGTTTTCTTGACAATGGCCGAGTAAGCGAACTCGACACAGGAACGCATTGGGTGATTCAAGAAGAGCCCGATTTGATTGGGAGGTCTATGGCCGAGTTCTTTTCTTCGATTGAAACATCTTACGGCACCGACGTGTCTCGATCTGCGCCATAAGTGGTGACAGGTGGTATTCATCCCCTTCATCGCGGGACACCCCCAAGCGCCGCAGATGTTACTATCCGGCTTTCTAAACGCCGAAGGCAAGATCCAGGGTAGGCCAGTCGGGGTGGTCGTCGATAAACGTGGGGCCCTTCTTGTCGCCGACGATGTCGGCGGCGTCATATGGCGCGTGATCCCAGCCGCTCAGGAGCCGGCGTTACATTAGTCTCTCTCCCGACGCAGCGAGAGCTGAGCTCGTACGGATCGGTGAGGCGGAAAAGCAAGAGCAGCTGGGCGCGTGAGATTAAAGGCGCTTCAGAATGGCCTTCATCTGCGCGATTTCACGCTTCTGGGATTCCACGATCCCTTTAGGGCCAAAACAAAGCTCGCGGATTTCAGTATCCTTGATCTGCGCCTGGCCGCACATCAGAATCGCACCTGAATGGTGGGGTATCATCGAGCGAACGAACTGCCGGTCTCCCACAAACCCCTGCGTTCGAATTCCTGCCAAAGAGAGCGCGAACACGGCGGCGAAGACCACGTAAAGTAGAAGGTTAAGCTTGGGGTTTTGGTACATCGACTTCATCGTCAACAGCATAACCGCTGCCATCGGCGCCCACATCACTAGCGCCATGTAGAAGAAGTTTATGTTCTGAACGAAGTCACCCGAACTCGAGATCATCGCGAACATTGCGATATACATGATGACGAGGCTCAAGACGAGATTGAGCGCCAGCATCCTGTAGTGATGCTGCATCATCGGGCGATCCATTGCCCCCCCTTTTTGTGTTCCATCTGCACGTCCCTCTCCTTTCGAGCTCAATTTCACGTTTGTGGCTTCGCTGTAGAACTTGCAACTACAACGCCGCATCATGAGGCAGGGTTCAATGACCGTAGCCGATACGGAAGAGACCACGCGTTGGCCGAAAAGCGGGCGCAGCCGGCGTAGGTGCGCTTGTTGTGGGAAAACAAAGGCGCAGATCTCACCTGCGTACCGCGGTCGCAGAAAGGTGATCTGAGAATTTTGAGCCAGACGTGAGCGAAACTGCGGACATAGCGGCAATAGTCAACCTTGGGGACTATTGATGACAACATACCACTGCTGTACACTGGGCACAGGATTGGCTTGAGAGGCTTGAGGGTTTGCCCTGACGACGCACGTAAGCACTGGAGCAGCTCGCACAGAGCTCCGGAGGCTCAGCGTTGGTCAAGATACCAGGCAAAGGCGCGGCTGGCGTGGCGGTTTCGGCTCTGCACGCGCAGCAGGCGCGCATGAGGGTGATCGCGGAAAACATCGCCAATCAGGCCTCAACCGGTCGCACGCCAGGCTCCGACCCCTATCGCAGGCAGGCCCCAGTCTTCGCGCCCGCCAAGACCGAAGATGGCGCCGAAGGTGTGGCGATGGTCGCGACCAAGCCCGACCCGAGGGCCTTTCCTCTGGTCTACGAACCAGGCAATCCAGCTGCTAATCCTGAAGGGTACGTCAAGGAGCCCAATGTTTCGGGCATGATCGAGGGGCTGGATATGAAGGACGCGCAACGCGCCTATTCCGCCAATTTGAACATGCTCGAAAACCTCGACGCCATGGAAAAACGGACACTGGATATCCTGAAATCCTAGAGCATTCTGCGACCTGATCACCCTGGTGCGCGCTCTGGCCAGGTTTTCCCATTTCGACGCCGGCGACGATCCTTACGGCGAGCGCGATTTCGGGGCGTTAGAGCTTTGGGGCGAGCAGCTGTTTTGGAAGATCGACTACTATCATCCGGGCCGCGATGAGCACTCACCTGTCAAGTGGAGCACCCAGCTGTCCCGCCGCGTTCTGACCATCATGCTGGCCAGCGAGTATTGACCGGGCGGGCCAGTCTCCTGGACTGGCCCGCTCCCCTGCCCGATGCTATATTGAGGGCGTTCGAAGGAGCTTCGCCATGGGCCGTTGGTCCTCATCCGACCCCGCGGACGTGGCTTGGCGCCGCGAGCAGATGAGCGCCAGCAACGACATCGAGGGCGTGCGTCGCGATCCGCAGGCCGACCAGCTGATGGCGCGCCTGGACGCCGAGGGCAAAACCCCTGCTCAAAAGCGCGACGCCTTGCGCGGCTACTTCGCCCAGAAGGCTTAGTGAGCGACCGAAAGGCGGCCGAGCGCGCTGCGTTCGAGCGGGTTTTCTACCCAGACAGACGCGTGCTCGTAAACGAGCTTGGCCTGCGCGACGCGGCCTCGCTCGATGCGGCTGGGCGTCTTTTCACCGATACGCGGATCGAAGAAGGCATGCCCGCGCGGGCCTCCGAGCCGACCTACGCCGGGTTCAAGGCGATCCACCACCACCTCTTTCAGGACCTCTATGCGTGGGCCGGGCAGGAGCGAACCTATACGACGGGTCGCGGACCCACTCCGTTCGCGCCGCCCGAGCAGATCGGCCCCTGGATGGAAAAGCAGTTCGCGGCCTTCGGTGCGGCCGTCGGCGGTAGCGCCATGGCCCACAACGCTGATGCGCAGGCTCGCTTGCTGGACAAGGCCGGCAGCCAAGTGGCCGAGCATTTGCGATGCCGGCCGCACGATCGTCGAGGTCAGCAAGTGGAAGGCCAAGCCTGCAAAAGCGCTAGTGCCGCTCGGCCCGATGGGATTTGGGCGAGATTTCAAACCGCGGCCAGCCTGGAAACCTTCTGCCCTGCCCGAACGCTTTCCAGGATGTGCAACTTCCCGTCCGGCAACACCTTTGGCCGACGCCTCAGGGCTTTAGAGTTCGGCGGTGATGAGGCCGGAGCTGTCAGGACGTAGTGACCTTCACGCTTCGTTAACCTAGTTTGCGCATTTGAATGTATACAGCTTCTCACGCTGCTAATTTCATTCAATGCGCGCGGGTGAGCGGCAACAGCATGTCGTTGGACGAGGGTGATGCCAAATGAATTCGGCCGTAAGCGAAGCTGTCAGAATTGGCCAATTGGCTCTTGCTGGAGAACAGATGGTCGAGCGCCTGAGGCGCACAGCCTTCCTGCCCAATGAAACCAAGGGCCTTAATGTCCGAATCGGCATCGCCGAGACTGCAGAGCTTCTTGGCTGTTCCACCAACCGTATCCGGATGGCTGAGCAGGACGGCCGGCTCCCGCCACCGCCAGAGTCGGATAGCGGGCGCCGCGTCGGCTATGACATCCCTGCCCTGCTTAACATGCGTGAGGTGCTGGGCGCCTCCCCTAGGCGAGGCCCGGACGATCCGCCTGCCATCATCACTGTCCAGAACTTCAAGGGCGGCGTCGGCAAGTCCACCGTCACGACCCACCTTGCCCACTATCTGGCGGTCGCGGGCTACAGGGTGCTGGTCGTCGACTGCGACAGCCAGGCCACCACAACGACGCTGTTTGGTTTCAATCCCCATTTCGCCATCCGGCGGGAGGAAACTCTCTATCCCTACCTGTCCATCGAACCCACCCAGGACGACCTGACCTATGCGGTCAAGCGGACGATCTGGCCCAATGTCGATCTCATTCCGTCAAACCTGCAGATGTTTGACGTCGAGTATGAGTTGGCTGCGGCCGGAACGGGCGGCGGCGGCGTATTGGCATCGCGGTTCCGCAAGCTACGGGAGGGCCTTTTTGAATTGGCTCAGAACTACGATGTCGTGTTGCTCGATCCACCACCAGCCCTGGGTACGATCTCCCTGGCGGTGATGCAGGCGGCCAATGCACTGCTGGTTCCGCTTGCGGCCACGACCCCGGACTTCTGCTCGACGGTTCAGTTTCTCTCGATGATGGACCAGGTGATCGGTCAGCTCTCCTCGGCGGGGATCGATGTCGAGTTCGATTTCTGCCGGCTGATTTGCTCGAAGTTCAATGCCAACGATCCCAGCCACGACATGGTGCAGCGGGTAATGGACCAGGCCTTTGGGCCTGCACTCTTGCCGGTCCCGATCCTGGAGTCTGCCGAGATCAGCCATGCCGCGCTTCGAATGATGACCATCTACGAGCTGGATAAGCCCATCGGCACGCCGAGGACGCACAAGCGGTGCCGATCCAATCTGGATGAGGCCTTTGCTCAGGTGGAGCAACTCATCCGTCGTCGCTGGGGCAGGGCCGCACCGGCGGCCAGCCCGATTCAGTTTTCGGTCTAGGTTGGAGCGCCGGAGAAACTGCCATGTCCAAGCGCCAGTCCGACTATCTCAATTCTTTGCTGAGCGAGCCTGCCAAGCCGCCTGCGCCTACTGCGGATCTTTCGCCGACTTCGGTTGAGACCAAATCCTCCGAAGCGGCAGAGGCTACCTCCCCTCCCCTCCCCTCCTCGCGCGGGGGGCCTGGGATGACGTTGCTAGCGCGCGAGTCCGCACTTGCCAGGATCGCGGCTGGTGAGGTCAAGCAGATCACCCAGCTGCTGCTTGATCCGGCCCGTGTCCGGATTTGGTCTGGAAATGCACGGCACCAGGCAAGCCTCAACGAGGCGGTCTGCAGGGATTTGATCGATTCCATCCTCGCCGAAGGCGGTCAGAAGGTACCGGTCGTGGTGCGGCGGATCGCTGACGACGCTGCGCACGACTATGAACTGATCGCAGGAACCCGGCGGCACTGGTCCATTAGCTGGCTGCGCACCAACAGCTATCCGGACATGCAGCTGCTGGCCCAAGTCCAGTCGATGGACGACGAAAGCGCGTTCCGCCTGGCAGACTTGGAAAACCGGGCTCGCAAGGATGTTTCGGATTTCGAGCGGGCGCGGAACTATCGCGATGCCCTCAAGAGCTACTACGGCGATCGCCAAAACCGGATGGCCGAGCGGCTCAACCTTTCCAAGGGCTGGCTGTCAAAGATGATCTCCGTCGCCGACATGCCCGATTGGGCCGTCTCGGCGTTTGCTAGCCTTGCAGATATCCAGCTGAAGACTTGCTACCCGCTGGCTCAAAGGATCAAGACGCTTTTGGGTGACGATCCCGCCGGACTTAAGCGGATGCAGAAAGAGGCCGCACGCCTTGCCAAGGAACAGGACGCACTGCGCACCCAAGGCCTAGAAGCCGTTTCGGCAAGTGACGTCGCCGCCACGCTTTTGAAAGCCGCTCAGACTCCAGGTCCGGTGCAGGAGTCGCTCTTTACCGGCGACTCGGTGCATGGTCGCTTGGCGGTATCGGTCCTATCGGCCAATCGAAACGGTGCGACTATTCGCATTCACGCTGGTTCGGGGGCGAGCGAGGCGGAGCTGGCGAGCTTGGTTGAGCGAGCTCTGGTTCAACTTCGCGAGCAAGGCAGGTCGGTCGCGGGTTAGGGTCTGGCTGGGCCGTTGGGCTGTTTCCCCGGGGAAACACCCAGAACGCCATCCAGCCCCCTCCCCTCGGACAACAGGACCCGTAGGGGTCTGTTTCCCCGGGGAAACACTTAGTCCGCCTCGAGCTTGCCGAGCGGTCACCCAGTTAGGGCAAGGATCATGGCCTCTACCCCGCCCAGTCAAAGCAGCGAGCAGATCGATCTCTTCCTGCCCTATCTGGCAGATCTGAATCTGCGTGATCAGCGCGAGATGATGGAGCGGCCGTTCTTCAGCCTGTCCAAGTCCAAGCGCACCAAGCCCATCGACTACAAGTCGCCCGACGGCAAGGTCTGGGTCCACGTTTCGGCCAACCCCGACTATGGCATGGCAACGATCTGGGACGCGGATGTTCTCATCTACTGCGCCAGCGTCCTCAACGATCTCAAGGAGCGCCGGGTCAATGACATCCCACGCGTCCTGAAGGTCATGCCCTACGACATACTGCGCAGCATCGGCAGGCCCGTCACCGGTCGCTCCTACGAGCTCCTGGGAGCAGCCTTGGACCGCCTCCAGTCGACGACAATCAAGACCAACATCCGCGCCGAACAAAGACGCGAGGCGACCTTTTCCTGGCTCGATAGCTGGAGCCAGTTGATCGACGAAAAGAGCGATCGGTCGCGCGGCGTATCGATCGCCCTGTCCAGCTGGTTCTACGACGGGGTGATGATGACGGGCGGGGTTCTTTCCATCGACCGATCCTATTTTTCGATCACCGGCGGCCGCGAGCGCTGGCTCTACAAGGTCGCGCGCAAGCACGCCGGCGGGGCAGGGGAGGAGGGCTTCGCGATCGCCCTGCCGACGCTGTTCGAAAAATCCGGGGCTGAAGGACAGTATCGCCGCTTCAAATTTGAAATGGCCGCGCTCGTTCGTACGAACGCGATCCCGGGTTATGAACTAGCCTTCGAAGAGGCGGTAACCTCTCGAGAGCCCTTGCTGCGCATCCGCCGCCGGCCCTCGACCAAGGCCGCACCAATCGCCGCGTCCGCACCAGCCAAATCGAAGACAGCCCCTGCCGCCGTTCAGCAGCGTCCGGCAGACCAGAAACGCGATCTGGAACCGAGGGGCTATCTGACCGACGAAACGCTCGCCCATCTGAGAGCGAACTACCAAGGCTGGGACTTCTACTCGCTGCATCACGAGTTCCAGGCCTGGATCCGCGAGCACGCAGATCGCGTCCCCGACCGCTATCAAAGTGCCTTCATCGGCTTTGTCCGGCGCTATCATGAAAAGAACCGCTACCAGCTTCGCGGTTGATCGGCCCTAGAGTTCAGCCGAGTGGAGCAGGGGAGGGCGCTGCCGGCCTCTCAGAACGTTCCCGATATGTCGTGTCCGCGCACGCGTCGGATCCAGGCAGCATCATTGCCGGCAATGTGGCCCGTCCATTTGAACCTTCCGGGCCACAAGAACGGTCAAAGAGATTCAATGGGAGTCGGTCTCAGCGTTCGATCTGACGCAAAAGCCCGCCGATCGACACATCGGGAACGCCAAACGTCACATCAGGAACCAATCCACGGCACATCAGGAACGCACCACACGACACATCAGGAACGGATTGCCGACACTCCGGGAACGCTGTTGACCGTTTTATCCAATTATATCAGATAGATGCAGCGAATTTCCAACCTTTAACCCTGTAACTTATTCTATTGAAACTCTCTAACGAGCGAGATGTTGAATTTGAATTTGGGTGAAGGAAGGCAAGACGAGCAACCCTCGCGCACGGCTACCGTCCAGGAGACACAGGTCATTGAAACAACTACCGAGGACGGCGAGGGCGGTTTGGCCGTGAATTGGCCGGCACAACACTCCAAAGGCCGATCCGATCCAACTGGACGTGCACATGGAGCTGAGGGTCTCACCCAAGCCCGGGGCCCAGGACGAAAGCCAAGTTCACCCAAAGCGCAAAGTCCGGCAGCAAAGGGGCGTCAATGGCCGGGTTTAGCGGACAGTCCAACAGGGCATCGCCGCAGAAGCCCTGCAGGGCGCGCTCAGGCGCTCGAAGTAAACCTTTTGACCAGTGGACACCTGGGCCGCCAGTGTGGCCCTATAGCGCTGAAATCGGCACTTTCGGCGATCTGCGAGATGCGGCATCCGCCGCCGCCAGAATTTCAGTAGCGTCATCGCTGATCTTCGGGTCATGGCAAACGGCCGCGCTGCGATCCGGCCGTGGGATCTGACCCGCACGAGCCGTGATCTTCTCACGAAACATGGCTTCCTGCAGGAGGTGATCAAGGGCTGGTACATTCCAGCCCGGCCCGGCGCTGATTCCGGCGAAAGCACCGCGTGGTACACGTCGTTCTGGGATTTCTGCCGCGACTACCTTACCGAGCGCTTTGGCGATCAGTGGGCCCTTACCCCGGAACAATCCTTGGTTCTGCAAGCGGGCAATACCTCGGTGCCCGCCCAGCTATTGGTCCGGGCGGCAAAGGCGAACAATCAAGTCACAGGGTTCATCCATGGGACCTCGCTTTTCGAGGGGGCTCACAGTTTGCCCGAGCCGGGCGATAGCGTGGCTCTGAATGGCCTTCGCCTCTTCACGATCGAGGCTGCCCTTGTCGCTGCGCAGCCGTCCTTCTTCGAGAACCATCCCACTGAAGCGCGCACCATTCTCTCGATGCAGCGCGACGCATCGGCCATACTGGCGCGGCTGCTGAAGGGCGGGCACACGGTCATTGCCGGCCGTCTGGCCGGAGCCTTTCGCAACATCGGCCGCGACCGCGAAGCCGACGAGATCCTGGCAGCCATGCGAACTGCCGACTTCCCGGCGCGCGAGGTTGATCCCTTCAGGGACGAGGTAATCCGCTCACCCTACCGCCGTGATCCATCGCCCTATGTGCAGAGAATCCGCATGCTCTGGCAGAAGATGCGCGACGACATCCCGGGCCGATTTCCGGAGCCACCGAGCAAGCCTGAAGCCGCAGAAGCCTACCTGCGTCAGGTCGATGAGACCTACGTCACTGACGCATATCACTCGCTGTCCATAGAGGGCTATCAGGTCAACGCCGAGCTGATCGAGCGTGTGCGGCGCGGCGCCTGGAATCCAGAAACCGACAGGTCCGATCTGGACCTTGAAAACGGCCTGGCCGCGCGCGGCCACTGGCAGGCCTTCCAGGCGGTCAAGGCGAGTGTCCGCCAGGTCCTCGACGGCCAGAACCCGGGCGATGTCGTCGACCTCGACCATGGGGGTTGGTATCGCGAGCTCTTCGCCCCGAGAGTCACCGCCGGCATCCTCAAACCCGAGAACCTTGCCGGCTATCGCACGTCTGCGGTCTATCTGCGCGGGTCGCGCCATGTGCCGCTCAATCCTGACGCCGTTCGCGACGCCATGCCGGCTTTTTTGGAGCTGCTGAAGGAGGAGCCGAACCCTGCGGTGCGCATCGTTTTGGGTCACTTCATCTTCGTCTACATCCACCCCTACATGGACGGAAATGGGCGCACTGGTCGCTTCCTGATGAACGTCATGATGGCGGCCGCGGGCTATCCGTGGACCGTGCTTCCAGTTCAGCTGCGCGCCCCATACATGGCGGCGCTGGAGACGGCGAGCGTCGACCAGAACATTGGGCCATTGGCTGATTTCCTCGCGGCCCAAATTGGACGGCAAGCACCACCCCCTCGGTGAACTTCCCCGGTCCGCAAGGAGGCTCGCACGAGGTGGCTTCCGTCGGATCGATGTGTGGTCTCCAGGGCATTCCGGGGCGGCGGTAGAGGTTTGGTCCGCCGTTGATTTGGCGTGAGGGACCTACGGCTACAGCGATGGCTTGTATCGTCTGGAGTGCCGGATGGGTCAGCTTAGCCCCCAATGTCGAGAGCAGTGACTGGGGCGAGTGATAGGGCAGGGGCGTTCTGGGCTCTGCTCGATCCCCGGCCTTCTCACGCGGTGCCATCGATTTCCACTGCGTTGGGGGAGGGGGCCTGAAGGCCTCGCTGCTCCCTGGGATAAGATGCGCGAGGCGTCGCCAACTGCCGGAGCAGAGCTCGCTCACGGCACCGCTAGATCTGAGCCTGAGGGTCCGTCGACCCACCGTGGCGGGCGGTTACTCAGTAAGCCGAGACCTTGTGCCGGTGCCGGTCGAAAACCTCCCAGGGAGAGCGGCCTGAACCATCAGCCCGAAGGAGCAAAACGGGAGTAAGAAAGAGAGGGCACGTCATGCACACCTGCGGTTCTTGTAGCGCCTTGTAATCTAACAACATAATTTTGCACCCCCTACCACGCGAAACCAAGTAAGAAACTGCAAATCACGGGGTTTTCATAGTCCTCTCAATGGTTTAGGGTTGCTTGGTTCTCCAAGTGGAAGGGATAAAACGTTGGCATACGAAGTCGATGACAGCCCGAAGATGCAGTTCAATCTTCGGATCAGCGAGAACGCAAATACGCGCCTCCGGGCCGATGCGAGCCGCCTCGACATGGGGCTCGGCCAGTACCTTGAAATGCTGATTTTCGAGCGTGGGATTAGCCACACGGACTACTTCGCGCAGCAGGCCGCGATCCAATCCTTCGTCGCAGCAGGGCTGCTTGTTGGCGTCGTGTCTCAACAGGTTGGCGCCGAGCGGGCGCGGGAAATCCAGAAACAAGCCATCCAAGCGGCCGACGGACTGTTCGGACAAACACGCAAACGACCGCCTACAATTGGAGAAGAAGCGCCTGTCGAAGATCCCCGAATAGCGGCCCTTTTCGCGGCCTTCGGAGCAGGGTAAAACAGACGCGCTGACACCTCCCCGCCGACCTTGCACACCTCACTTGAGTTGGAAGGTCGCTAATCATGAGCCGAGTTCATCGGGGCCAAGGCGAAGCCTGGCTTCGCGGCGGACAGACTGTAAGCCACACCTGGGACATGGTCCTGGAGGTGATTGGCCGAATGGCAATCGTCGCCATCATCTGGGCCGCAATCTGCGTCTGGATGGGCAATTCCAAGTCGACAGAGCTAGAGCAAACCTACGGAATCCAGGCCTTCCAAGCGGCGACATTCCACAAGTTCGGCTACCCGTTTCCTCAAGAAATCTCGATCAAAACCCCAGGCGGAACCGACCGCACATATACCAACGATCAGGTCGCAAAACTGGCGTGGATCCAGCCCTACGCCCAAGCCTATTTCCACAACCAACGCGTGGCTGCGCTGATCTGGCTTTTCGGCACTGTCGGTATCATTGGTCTCGCTACGGTCTGGTTCATCCATTCAGGCGAAGAGAAGCTCAAGGCCCGCCAGATACGCGGCCAAACTGTCGTCGGGGTCCGCGAACTTCTAATCGCCATTCACGCCTTCAACCGTACCATGGCGCTGGAGCGCAACACGCCCAAACACGTCCCAGCCAAGCTCGTCGGCGTGCCGTATCCCTACGAGACTGAGCAGGAGCACACCTTCTTTGTTGGCTCTCCCGGCTCGGGCAAAAGCCAAGCCATTCACCAGCTGATCGAGTCCATCCGAAGCCGAGGCGATCGTGCGATCATTTACGACCCGGAGCTGGACTACATCCGGGCTCACTACAACCCAGACACCGACCTAATCCTCAACCCCTATGACGGTCGCTCGGTAGGCTGGAACCCCTACAACGATGCCGTTGAACAGCATGAGATTGAGCGTCTGGCCGTCTGCCTCTTCAAGGAACCGAAGGGCGGTGATCCCTACTGGACCAACTCCACTCGGCAGGTGTTTGTCTGGGCCACCTTCCGCTTCAAGGTCCTCTATCCCGACGCGACGCTTGAGGATCTCCTGAAGGTTTTCTTCGGGCCGATCGAGCTGCTCATCTACCTCCTGAGAGGGACGCCAGCCGCGTCCCACCTTGAAGGCGGGTCCAATCCACGAAGCGATTCCATCAAGTCGGTCTTGTCCCAGGGTGCCGGCAGCCTTGTCCATCTGGTGGGCCAACAAGGCGACTTCTCCATCCGCAAGTGGGTCAACAATCCCGAGAAGACCGGCGGCTTCCTCTTCTTGTCGGCACCCGAAACCCACATTGAAAGCCTGCGTCCGCTCTTAGGCTTTTGGTCGGAGCTTGTGGTCAGTTCGCTGCTCGGCAGAGACCCGACCGTCCGACATGTTACCTGGATCATCCTCGACGAGTTTCCCAGCCTTGGAAAGGTCGCCAGCCTGGCGGTTGGGCCAGAGCGCCTGCGCAAGTACGGCGGCGCCATTGTGCTGGGTATGCAACAAATCTCGCAGATCCAGGAGATCTATGGCCACGAGGTCGCCCAGACCATCATCGGCCAATGCGCCACCAAACTGATCCTCCGCTGCCAGGATCCAGAGACGGCGAAGTGGATGTCCGAGCAGATCGGCCGGGCCCAGGTTCGCAGGGTCGATGAGACGGTTTCCTACGGTGCAAACTCACAGCGCGACGGCGTCGGGATGACGCCTCGCGAAGAGCTTGAGCCCATAGCTCTTCCCGAAGATGTCATGAACCAGCCCAAGCTGCAGGGCTTCATCAAGGTCAGCAATGCCCGCGACGGAACGGCCTTTCCGATTGCGACGATCCGCTTCAACTACAAGGCCCGACCTGAGATCGCCAAGGGCATCCAGCCCCTCGAAGGCAAGGGTCCAGTCGCAGAATTCTTCGACCGGGTAGAGGCGGCGAACGCCCGCCTTGCCGCGGAGGCGGCCCAGCCAGCGCCGACGCCGTCACCGGCTGCCGACCCGGCCGGTCTTGAACCTGACCACGATCCAATCACCGGTGAAGTTCCAGACGATGCTGGGCCAAAGCCGGCCGGCGGCAATGTTCTGAAGGACACGTCACACATCCCAGACAGGACCACATCGGAAGGCGATCCGTCGGGGACGTGGAACTCATCAGACGCGAATC
Source organism: Caulobacter sp. GSs2 (assembly GCF_058680895.1). Next base: position 129,387 of record NZ_JBZWJL010000002.1, read on the forward strand.
TCATCGGCCAAGGCCCGCGAAGCTTTGCGAACGATGCTTACGGCCGCTTGACGCACGACTCCCTCAAGGCACGTCTCGGTGCGGAAAAAACCGCGTCGGCATATGAGCGGCTTTTCGCGCAGGTTCGGCGCGATATCGAGGACGGCATCCCCCTCAACGGACTGGCTGTCTGGAAGGCAAAACCCGGCGAGCAGCGGCAGCATCCAAAGCGCAACGACCGTCCCGCCCAAGACCGGGGCCGAGGGGATGACGACGGCGACTCTGGTGGACCGGACTTCGGCTTCCGACCCCAGACATAGCCCGTATCCTGTAAGGGAGAATGCGAAATGATGACGCCATCACGTATCCGCTCATCTGGCGGGGCGGCCGACTACTACAGCGCCGATGACTATTATCTGCACGGTGAGGCCGATGCTCCGGGCATGGCTTGGGGCGGCAAGGGAGCGGAGGACCTTGGCCTTTCGGGCACCGCTACGAAGGACGAACTGCAGGCCGTCCTAGAGGGTCGCAACCCCGATCCTGAGGGGCCCGCCCTCGTCGCTAGTGCTACGAAGGCGAAGCATCACCCCGGATGGGACTTCACCTTTGCTGTCCCAAAGTCGGTGACCCTGGCAATCGTCGCGGCCGACCGATTTGACCCAGAACTAGCCGACCGCCTGCGTGGACACGTCATGGCGGCCAACGCCGAAATGATGGGTTATCTGGAAGAAAACCACTCGATCACCCGGGTCCGTGAGGCGGGTGGAAAGGTTCGGGAGGTGCTGACTGGAAACCTCGTCTACGGCTCGGTGATGCACATTACGACCCGTGGCGGTGACCCACACATTCATGTCCATAACGCCATCGCAAACACGACCAAGAACCCCGAGACGGGTGAATATGGCGCGATCGGCGAGCGACAAATGTTCAAGTGGCAGAAGAACACATCGCTGATCGGCGCCCGGTCTTTGCAGGCGGCCATAATGCAAGAGGGCTTCGATGTCCGCAGCACCGGAGACCTTGCCTGGGAAATTGTCGGCGTCGATCCCAAGCTGACGAAGGAGTTCAGCACCAGGTCCGAGGAGATCAATGCGAAAGCCAAGGCGCTGGCTGAAGAGCGCGGAATTGACCAGGTCTCCGACGCCCAGCGCACGATGATCCAGAAGCAAACTCGCAAGGCCAAGGAGCATGTCGATCGGCAGGCCATCGCTGACGAGTGGTACGGGCGCGCTGAATCTGTCGCGCCAGGCGCCCTAGAGGCGACCCTCGCCGGCCAGCTGAAGAGGCTCGGGCGTGACATCAGCAGCCAGGTCGAAGGCGCAATGTCACGGACGGAATCTACGATCAGGCTCGCAGTGCGCACGGTGACCGGGGCGAACAAGATCACGCACCACTTCGGCCTGTCGGACAAAGGCGATCCCGACCGCCAAGCCCAGGATCTGGTGGCCTACGGTGTGCGGATCGTGGACTCCCAGGAGGCCGTCAACAGCAAGCACCTCATGATGCAGCACGCCTTGCTGAAGTCGCCCCTAGGGGTCACCTATGGGCGCCTGGAGGCTTCATTCAATCGCATGGTCGAGAAGGGCCTCGTGCTCCATGCCGACGCCCGGATGATCGGCGGCGTGACGACTTCAGTCTCTGTCGAGCGCGAGCAGTTCATCCTGGCAGCGATCGAAAACGGTCGCGGCAAAGGTGAAAGGTTTATCCCTGGACCTGAGCTGCAGGAGAAGTTCACACCTACAGTTCTCGCCCAAATCATGGGCCGTCCGGATTTCCGGTTGGGCGATGAGCAGCACGCCGGTGCTATGAGATTTTTCGGGACTGCGGATCGCTACTCGGCGATCCAGGGGTTCGCCGGCGTCGGCAAATCCACCCTCTTCGGCGCCGTGAAGGCCGTCGCAGACGCGGAGGGTATTCGACTGCAAGGGATCTCGACGCAGCACAGCTTCGTGCGCGAACTGAAGAGCGTCGGTCTCAGGGCTCAAACCATCGAGTCCTTTCTGCGCGACAAAGAATACGCGATCGAGACGGGCGGGGCTGTCGCAGCCAAAGAGCGCGCCGCCTGGAGCAAGGCCTATCTGGTCATCGATGAAGCCTCGACGATCAGCAACGCTACGGCCGTCAGGATCGCCAGGGTGGTCGATGAACTGAAGATCCCCGGCGTCCGAATTGCCGGCGACCAAAATCAGCTCGGAGGCATGGGGTCAGGAAACCCATTCAAGCTGATGCTCGATCGCAAAGTCGATCAGACAGAAATCAAAACGATCGTGCGACAGCGCAATGCAGCGCCCCACTTCCAGGCTGCGGCAAAGAACTTCGCCGAAGGCAAGATCCGCGAGGGGCTGACCGCGATGGTGCCAAACATCCATGAGCTTGGAAAGTCGGCCACCGACATTGAGATCGCCAACAAGGTTGTCGAGCTCTGGAAGGGAGCGACCGGACCCGGAACGACCGGGATCGTGGTGGCCACCAACAAGATGCGCGACCTGGTCGCCCTCGGTGTGCGCCAGGAACTGAAGAGCGCCGGCGTCCTGAAGGGGCCCGATATGGACGTAACTCGCTACTACCAAAAGCGCCTGCCGTCGGCGGCACAATTCAACAGCAAGTCCTACGGGATGGACGATGTCATTGTGCCGACCTCCGCCTTCTCGGGCCGAGAGACGCCCAGAGCCCCACCTGAAAGAGTTGTTGGCCTGGACCACGCCAACAATCTCCTGAAGGTCCAAAACCACCTTGGTAAGACCCGGCTCATCGACTTGAACGCTGAGCATGAACGCCGCACCGCGACCTTCAGCGCATTCACTGAGAGATCAATGCCCGTGGCAGAGGGGGAGCGGCTCGTCTGGGAAGCCCGGTTCAAGGACCGTGGCTACGAGCTCGGTGGCGGGTTCACGGTCAAGAGAGTGACCAAGACAGGCTGGACTATCGTTCACGATCAGGGGGAGGGGAAAAACAGCGGCAAGGAGGAGATCCTGAGCATCAAGGACCCTGCCCTGAACTACGCCGGCTACGCTTACGCCCAGACTGCGAACCGCGCCCAGGGGCAGACAATCGGCAAGGTGATCTACGAGCTGACGACGAAAGCAGGCGAGGCCGCCAACGAGGCGCGCAACTACGTCATGAACTCTCGGATGTCCCATTCCGCGCAAATGGTCACTGACGACCTGGCCAAACTCGCAACCATGCTCATGAGCAACGATGGTCAAAAGCCCGTTGCCCTGGATCACCTACGCGGCGTGCTCGATAGGATAAAGGCCGAGAAAGAGGCTGAAAAGGCAAAGCCCCCGCCCACGCCGGAGAAGGAAAAAATCAAAACGATGGAGATGGGCGGCCCGGGTGCCGCCCACGAGAAGACCAAAACGCGCACGAAGACGATCGACCAAATCGGGCCGATCGGAATGGGGGGGATTTAGGGGTGCGCAGTCTGACGGACGAGAATTACATATATCCATAAGAAATGGGCTATAATCACGGATATGCGTAATAACAGTGACTTGTAGGGCTCGATCATTTACGTATATACGTAATCTTGGACCTCAAGGTACGGATAGTCTTATGCGTGATCCCTTGTTGCCGCGTCTTGGAGCGGCTTTGCGTCAAGCGCGTCTGAGCCGGGGTTTGACCCAGGCCCAGGTTGCCCACCGGGTAGGCCGAGCCATGCCGCGCATCTCCGAGCTGGAATCGGATCTTTTGCACAATAGGCCAGGCCGCGATCGACTTGCGCTGCTGGCCGACGTTTGCGACGCCCTGGGTCTGGCTCTGGTGGCTGTGCCGCGCGAGCGCCTGGAGCGGGTCGAGGTCCTGCTCGATGTGGCCGCAACGTCCCGACAGGTCCCGGAGCGGCCATCAGTGTTTGATGAGCTGTTTATTGATCTCTCCGAGGGGGAAGCCGAGCAGGGTGGGGGCCCTGCTAAGGCGAGGCCTGATCGGGAGCCGCGCTAATGGCTCGGGCGGGGATCCTCGGGGTCCATCTCTTCGATGCGTCGGGCGGGGTGCTCCGGGTCGGGACACTCTCGCGCGATCAGACTGGCGGGACGGCTTTTACGCCGGACGAGACCTATCTCCGCGACGATGACCGGCCGATCCTGAGTTTGAGTTGGGCCACGCCAGGAGACGTTGCGGAGACGCGCGGTCGTTTGGCCGCGCGGTCCGATAAGATCGCTCTCTATGGCGGTCTGCCGCCGTGGTTTGCTGGCCTGTTGCCGGAAGGCGCTTTGCGCGACCTTGTCGCCTCAGAGATGGGCCCTGGTGACCACGGTCCGTTTGACCTCATCGCCCGTCTGGGCGGGGATCTGGCGGGGGCTGTTCTTGTCGTGCCGGAGAATGAAGAGGCCTTTGCGGCGGCCGGGCCCCTTGATCTAGGCCAGGTCGCAGGCTTTCGGGCGCCGGTGCCCAAGGGGTTCGTCAAGTTCTCTCTGGCCGGGGTCCAGCTGAAGTTCACGTCCAGTCTGCGTACGGACAAGTTTGCCGCGCCTGCTCGCGCCGGTGAGGGGCGCTACATCCTCAAGCTCGATAGCGAAAAGTACTCAGGTCTGCCCGAGGCTGAATTTACCGGCATGACCTTGGCGCGTCTGGCCGGCGTCGATACCGCGCCGGTTCAGCTGATCGCCAAGCTGGCCATCGCCGACATTCCGCCTGAGTTGCTGCATGGCGAGCACGCCTTGGCGGTCGAGCGTTTTGATCGCACGGCTGATGGCCGGCGAGTCCACATCGAGGACATGGCGCAGATCCTCGGCGCCGTCGGCGATCAGAAGTACTTCAAGGGCAACAGTGAAACCATCCTGCGGATGATCCAGCGCTTTAGCACCGACTGGCGCGGTGACGTCCTCGAGGCCGTTCGCAGGCTGGTGGTCGATGTCTTGTTGGGCAATGGCGACAATCACCTGAAGAACTGGTCGTTTGTCTTTCCCGCTCCCGGCGAGATCCGGCTGTCTCCCGCCTACGACATCGTCCCGACGGTACTTTGGGGCGACGACACCTTGGGTTTGAGGTTCGCAGGGGTTCAGCGTTTTGCCAGTATCTCACTGCACCAGTTTGAGCGGGCGGCCGCGTTTTTGAAGCTGGACCCTGCGCTTGTGCGCAGGGAGGTCATCACTACCGTGGAGCGGGTCCAAGACACTTGGCCGGCGGCTTTGAGCGATCTGCCGCTCACGCCAGGGGCCTGCAGTTTGCTACTGGATCGCTGGCCGGGATTGACCTTGGTTTCGGAGGTTCGCGGCCGATAGGGCTGGGTGACATAAGGGCCGACAGCGCTTTGGCAGTGCCGATTGCCCTAACGCTTCGGTCCTGTGAACGGGGACACCTGGCGCATCTATATCAGCCGCGTTCCTGCTCAGATTTCTTCGCCTTCAACCTCGACAGCGACCGATGCCGCGCCACCCAGCGCCTCATAGCGCCGCGCCGATAGCCATTGCAGGCGCTTGGCCTGGGTGAGCAGCACCCGCCGCAGACCGCCTTGCACCTTGCGTTCGGAAATCACCTGCGCCAGCCGCGAAAGGATCAACGATCGGCGCGCGATCCTAAAATCAGGATGCGATCGTAGTTCATGCACCCGCTCAGAGACGATGCGGCCGCGCTGCGATGGCGGGGCCTCGACGCTCAAAGTCCCCGGCGGCGGATCCTTCTCGTTGAGGATGGCCTTAAACTGCGATCCGGCCACTGCGCGCTCGGTAATCAGCCGCTCCAGCGCATCCAGATGTTGCCGGGCCGCCAGGTCGGCTCGGCTCGACGCCTCGAACTGGGGAAGGGGCCAGACCTCGATCTCGAAGACCTCGAAAGGATCCAAGACCGACATGGCCACCGCGTCCGTGCGCTGGTTTGTCAGGTGGCGGCGAATGCGGGTGCGCAGCCGCTCATTGGTCTGGCCGACATAGATCGGCTCGCCGTCATAGTCGAAGAAGGCGTAGACGCCCCAGCGGTAGTTGCCGACAAAGGACCGCGCGCCGCATGGATCGTCGAACGGGCTGTCCAGAAAGGTTGCCAGGTTGCGGCGCAGGTCCTCGGTCTCGAAGGGCGGGACATTGACCGCGTCGGGATCGCGCCGGACGGGCTCGGTCACGCAACCTCTCGAGCTTCAAGCGCCTCGGCGAGCAGCGGTTCGAAGATGTGCTGGCCCAGATGACGCACGACGTCCACCACCACACCGTCGCCGGTCAGGTGATAGGCCTCGTTGTAGTTCTTTGGCAGCTTGTAGTCGTCGGGCAAACCCATCAGCCGGGCGGTCTCGCGCGCCGAGATCAGCCGAGAGCGGATCTTCTGTCCATCGACCACCAGGATGACCTGGCGGCTAGAGCCGCCGGCCGGCGTCCGTAGGCAGCCTGCGACATCGTCGAACCGGACCTCGGCGCGCTGCACTTTGACGCCTTTTTCATTAAGCCGCGTCCGCTTGTAGACGCCGCCGACCATGCGGCGGCCGGCACGCATGGCGGCGGTGACCTTGGCCTTGTTGAGCGGCGACATCTTGGCAAGCAGTTGTTCGGTTTCGGCCGGGGTGTGCCAGGTGACGCTGGTTGGGTGCTCTTCGATCTCGTCGGCGAAGGTGCTGACCCGGTGGCCGGGTGTGGGAACGTTCCACCACAGCATCTGCGCCCGCAGGGCCTTGGGTAGGGCCTCGACGGCTCGACAGATGCCTCGGGTGTGGAAGGGCGCTAGGGGCTCAGGCGACAGCAGCGTCGGGTCGATCGCCACGTCGGCCCGCACGCCGATCACGAATAGGCGTGGCCGCGACTGGGGAACGAACAGGTCGGCGTTGATTACAAGAGCCCCGCAACGGTAGCCGACCTCGACGAAGGTTCGGCATATCGCTTCGAAATCCTGGCCACGGTGCGATGTCAGCGTGCCGCAGACATTCTCCACGGCGATAAGCCTAGGGGCGCGGCCATCCGCCTTAAGCGCCCGGACAACGTCCCAGAATGGATAGAAGGTGCCCGAGCGTTCGCCTCGCAGGCCGGCACCGACGCCGGCCAAGGAGAGATCTTGGCAGGGGAAGGAGCCCCACATCAGGTCGGCGAGCCCCGGAAGATCCGCCGGAGTGATCGCGCGGATGTCGGCGACCTTCAGCGCGTCGGAGCCAAAGTTGGCTTGGTAGGTGAGACCCTTTTTGAAGTCGAAGTCGTTGGCGAACAGGCAGGTCCAGTTAGGACCTAGGCCCTTGCGGGCCATGCCACCACCGGCGAAGAATTCGTAGAACTTAGGCACAGGCGTTGCGCGCCGTGTCGATTATCGAGTCGAGTTTCATGAGGCTAAGGTGGCGCCGGTTTGGCGCCACGTCGAGCGACGTTTCGTCTTTGTTCGCGTAGTTTGTCCCGCCTAAACGCCCAGAGTGCGGTAAGGACACCGAGCCCGCTCCTGGCGCAGAGCCGCCCACAGTAGGTTTGGTTTATAATGTCCGTCGTGGTGCGCTATTTCAATAGCATCGATTTTGCTCCCAATGTTACTATAGGAAGACTGTCTACCGATGCGATAGCTGCTGGAGACGAAAGCCTTAGAGCTACAGTCGATAAGCAGGTATTCTAGCGCGCTCGATCCTGCTTTGGGCAGGGGACGGGATTGCGAGGAAACGCTAGATGGTCGATAAGAACGAAGCGATAGAGTTGACGGCCAGCATCGTCAGCGCTTTCGTCGGCAACGACGCCAACCGCGTCGCACAATCGGAACTGCCAGGTCTGATCAAGGCGACGTTCGCCGCGCTCACCGGCATTGGCGAACCCGAAGCCGTTGCTGTCGAGAGTGTGACCAAGCCAACAGCCGGTCAAATCCGTAAATCGATCACGCCGGATGCTCTGATCAGCTTCGAAGATGGCAAGCCGTACAAGACCCTCAAGCGACACCTCACGACGCACGGCATGACGGTTGCTGAATACAAAACCAAGTGGGGCCTGCCGAGCGACTACCCGACCACGGCGCCCTCCTATAGCGAAGCCCGTTCTGCCATGGCGAAGGCTCTGGGTCTGGGGCAGGGTGGTCGCAAGGCTAAAGTCGCTGCACCGGCTGCTAAGGCGACCAGGGGCAAAGCGAAGGCTTAAGCCGGCCTTCGCTACAGACTACGAGAAGCCCGCCCTCAACTGGCGGGCTTTTTCATGGAATTGCGGTTGCCTGGGATAAGGGCGAGAGCTGGAATGTTGGCGACAAGACGGTGTTCGTCGTCTGTGCTGAACGTAGTGTTTCTGGACCGGTGCTCGAGTCCGCTGCTGGCGCATCGCTTTCGTACTACTGTTCCTGCTCATCTACATTCTAGTAGACGATACAACTGAAGTTAGAATCGCGACTATTTGAATCTTTAATGGCCATTCGCTTAGTCCGCAGACTGAAGCTCTAAAATCTTTCGTGCGAAAACACGGGCCTCAACTGGCACATCGATCCCGGCTACTCGGTCTTGGTGCAAGATCTGGCGCGCCAATGCGACCAGCGCCTCGTCGATGATTACCGATCTGTCGACTTCGCCATTGGCCAGCATCCGAATGAAAACTAGTTGGTAGCCGGGCATGAAGAGCTGCACTGGATACAGATTGCCCTTACCCGGAACGCGGCGAATTGGGTTTTTGTTTTCGTAGCGGTGCCTCTGTCGGTCCTCTGCCGCCAGGACGTCAGTCGGCTTGCAGATTTCATTGGAAAGAACCGTCGCGACCAAAACGTCGCGCCCAAACCCCAGATCATTTGCGGTTGATTCAAGCTGAAGCGCTGCGGCGATCGGAAGCTCCACCGTCAGAGTCATCGCGTCACGATGAATTGGCCGCCACTTTAGCTCTTTCGGCTCCAGAATGATCGCGAACAGAAGGCCCATAGTGAGCCGTCGCCGGATGGTGTCTTCGACTTCTGGGTCTTTCATGATGGCGCGTTCCCGCAGCATTGCGGTCATCGTCTCTTCGTCAATTCGGATTTCGATAGTCACTTTTTCCTGGGCCCGGACCTCATCGGCGGAGCGTGGGCCATCGGTGCCCTGCAGATCGGTTTCCATGAAGTACTCCTTGTCCGTGCGTCGCCCAGGCATGGCGGGCGCCCATCGCTGATCCTATTATGGGTTCAAACTCGGACTTGGCTAGCCCTTGCCTTCCAGAAAGGCAGGTGGTCGGTTGGCCGGACGAAAGACAGAACCGTTCAAGGCTGTTGGTGAGCGCCTAGCCGCGCTCCGGGTTGCTCGCGGTTGGACCCAGCGTCACCTCGCGAGCCTGCTCCAGCAACAGCAGTCTTATTTAGCCAAGCTAGAGCTTGCGGAGCGGCGACTGGACATACTGGATATTGCAGCTCTGGCCGATGCTTTCGGGATTAGTCCTGCTGAACTGACGACCTATCTATTGGATGCAACGGTCGCGAGTGCCGGTCAGTCAGTTAGCTGACCTTTGGCGAGAATTTGAAGCGGGGAGGGGGCGACCGCATTTGAGGCGTTCCTTATTGGCCCTGGCGAGCTGTACCAGCGAACGCGTGTCGGCATGGCTCGGCTTCTAGGCCATACTTCTGATAGCCGCGGCGCGCTTTTAGGGTGGCAATGCGCTTGAGTTCGTTGGCTGCTTCTTCCGGCCCGTCGAACCAGTCGAGCCGCACTCGACCATGAGTGCCAATGCGCCCCCATCGGCGGACGAGTAGAATGTCGCCAAATAGGGAGTTCTCGAGCGAAAGAGCATAGAACCTTGCCATGTTCACGGTCGGATCGAGACGATGCAGGACGAGCATGGCTATCCCCAAATAGGTCAGGCTATCGATAGCTTCGGCATGCGTCAAAATCGGTCGTATTGGTTCTTTGCGTCACTTAGAAATGCCGCCCCGCGCCTTGCTGCGGGTCGGGCGTCTAGTGAGCGGGGAGGAACGTTCCTCAGCCCTGGGCGCACCATGCGCGAATCGCACGCTGGACCCCTGAAGGGCTACCGTAGCTCGTGGTCAAAGATCGGCATCAGGATCGGCAGTATCACCGGCAACTTCTGCGAAGTTTGCACGAATTATATAGCTATTGTATATGCATAGGTGGCAGAAATCGCCTGCAAAAGATCGGCAAAATGACGAACGCTATCGAGACTCCGGGGCGACTTGAGCCCATGCGCCTGGAGGATAGCTCCACGGCTGAGATCTCTGAGGTCCTGGCCGAGCTGGCCTTCAAGGTCGGACGCCTGGACAATGCCCTGAGGCCGCGTTTGCAAGCCGAGGCCGCTAGCCTCGTGCGCATAATGAACTGCTACTACTCCAACCTCATCGAGGGCCATACGACGCGGCCCCGTGATATCGCCGCCGCCGTCGATGGTGCGTTGTCTGATGACCCGGCAAAACGCGACCTGCAGTTAGAGGCGCGCGCGCACGTGATTGTGCAGGGTGAAATCGATCGGCGCTTCCACGATGGCGTGCTCGAGGATCCAACAAGCCCCGAATTCATCAGTTGGCTTCACCGCGACTTCTACGCTGCGGTTCCCGAGGTCTTTCGTGAGATCAAGGGGCAGACTTTCAGCTTCATGATGGAGCCGGGCGTCTTTCGTCATGATCCCGGACATGACGTTGAGGTCGGTAGGCACGTGCCGCCTGCGAGCGCGCGGGTCGACGCCTTTATGGCGCGGTTCCACGAGGTTTATGGGGAGCGCCCTGGGCGGGTGCGCGCCCATTTGATTGACATACCTGCAGCGCATCATCGGTTCGCCTACATTCACCCCTTTCCCGACGGCAATGGGCGTGTTGGCCGGCTCATGACCCATGCCATGTTCCTGAAGGCGGGCATGGGCGCAGGTGGTCTTTGGTCGATCTCGCGGGGTCTGGCGCGCGGTCTTGTGGATAGGGGCGAGTACAAGGCCATGCTGGCCATGGCGGATCAGCCGCGGCAGGGCGCTTTGGATGGGCGAGGGAATCTCTCTCTGAGAGCCCTACAGTCTTTCACCCTGTGGTTCCTGCAAGTGGCGCTCGACCAGGTCGAGTTCATGACCAGCCTGTTTGATCTCGACAACCTGTCGATCCGCCTGAAGCGTTTGGTCGAAACCGATCCTCAGCTTGATCCCCGCGGTGCAGCGCTCCTGCAGGCGGCTTTGATGCGCGACGAGATCCCGCGTGGTGAAGCTTCGGCCATAACCGGCCTTGCCGATCGAACCGCTCGGAACATTCTTTCGGAACTCACCAAGCGCGGCCTTTTGGTCAGCGACTCGCCAAAGACGCCAGTTCGGCTAGCCTTTGCTGCGGACTACATCGATCAACTCTTCCCGAAGCTGTTTTATGAGATCTGACGACAGGCACACAATTTCCGCCTGAAAACTCGTCGAGACCAGGCCGCCGCCAGAGCTCCCGTTTTCAGTCGCGCACTGGCGGCCGTGGTCCCTAAAATCTGTCTCGATTTTTCTCAGCCCGACGGCTCGATGATCGATTTTCTCCGCTGGGGAGACTATAAGCGAACAATGCAAGAACACCTTGATCTCACCGGCGCTTCCGGCGCGGCCTATCGCTTTCGACTGGTCGAAGATCCGGCTCAGCTACCGGCGACGCCGGGAAACTTCGTCTATGTCCGCTGGCGCGGCTCGGCGGCTCAGGTGATGTGCTGCGCAGCGGCCGATAGCCTGATCGAGGCCAGCAATCGGTGGGACCTCGCTGTCAGAGCCCACGGCGTGCAAGGCCTCTATATCCGGCTAAACGTCGCTCGAGCCAAACGGGTTGAAGAGTATCACGACCTGAACCTGCGTTTACGTCCGCCGCTCGCCTGGCTCAGTGAATAGACTGTATGGAATGCCTAGTCGTGGAGGGGCAGGGCGCGTTGGCGCGTCGCTGCTTCCACTTTACTGGCCGCGGTGAGCGGCTGAGCTAAAGCTTCGGCGCCCACTTAGCGATTTCCGCTAGGATTCCGTCGAAGGCCGGCTGGCCGCGGAAATAGAGGGCGCTCGAGGCGGCGTAGGCCTTCTGCAGCGTAGCCCGGGTCTCGGGGTCGCTGAGCACGAAGGCTTCGTTCTCAGCGATGACCGCTTTGTCGGCCTTCGGGAACCGCTTGGCCTTGTGGTCGAGATACCCCTGCGCGCCCACAAACGCCTGCACGGCCGGATCCTGGAGCAGCGAATAGATGTCGTAGTAGTGGCGCATGAAGTTGGGCGGGAACGCGCCGGTGTTCTGTTGCTGGCGGAACTTGGTGGAGATCGCCTGCAGCTTTTTGACCAGCGTATGGCCCGGATGGTAGCAGGCGACGGCCAGGGCACGATTGTCGACGACATCGACCCCCGGCTAGCGGCGAAATCATAAGCCCACGAGGAGATGTCGCGGGGTTGGTTGGGCGCGACGTCGTCGAAGCCCAGTTCCGGCAGGACGCCGTCCTTCAACCCGGCGACTGAGCCATTGATGCTGGCATAGGTCAGGCGAATGCCCCCGCTGCGATACTGGCGAGGGTCGTCAAACGCTGTGTCGCGCTCGACGGAAGTGATGCCGTCGATGACGATGGTCTGCGCCAGCCGATCTTAGAAATCCTTGCGGCTTTGGACATGGGCCGACTTGTCGTGGTTGCGACCAGTCATCACAGGCGGATCGGCCGGCGGTTCGATGCGGATGTGTAAAAGTAGGCGGCAAGCGCCGTGTCACCTCGCAGCGACCGGTTTTTCACCGCCTCTTCCCGAACCGGACTTGCGAATTTCGTTCCGCATCCGGCTCTCCAGAAGACATGGCGAAGTCAGGTTTTCCCATCCAGGCAGGGCGGTATCGGCGGCTTGGGGTCATTGCGAGCAGAAACTGCTCGGTCGCCCCATCCTGCCGGACCGTGCGTGTGCGCCTGAGATGGCTGGGCCGACGCGAGGCCGCGACGGGGCGTCAGAACATCCTGATCGTCGGCGGCACCGGCTCGGGCAAGACAACGCTCGCCAACGCCATTCTGGCGGAGCCGGCCTTTGCCCAGGACCGCGTAGTGTTGATCGAGGACACCGCTGAGCTCCAGTGCTCGGCGCAGGACAAGATCCAGATGCTGACCAAGCGGACGGACCCGCCGGTGACCATGACCGACCTAGTGCGCGACACCCTGCGCCGGCGGCCTGACCGCATCATCATCGGGGAGGTGAGGGACGGGTCGGCGCTGGATCTCCTTAAGGCGTGGAATACCGGCCACCCGGGCGGCCTGGCGACGGTCCACGCCAACAGCGCCCTGGAGGGGCTGACGCGCCTGGAGGACCTAATCGGGGAAGTGACCCAGCGAATTCCGTATCGGGCGATCACCCAGGCGATCAACGTCATCATCTACATCGAGCGGACGGCGACGGGACGGCGGGTCAGGGAGGTGTGTCGCGTTACGGGGCGCGAGGGGGACGGCTATGTCCTGGAAGCCGGCGTCGAGCCCTAACCCCACAGGCTGGACAATGGCGCGGCGGCCAGGCGCTCGCCGAACGGCACGACCTGCTCATGGTCGTACAGTACCGCCCCGAACGCGAAGCGATCACCCACGGCCTGCGCCAGTTTGCGCAGGCCCGCGAAATCCTCGCTGCGCACCGTCGCTGATCCCTTGACCTCCAAGCCGACGATCTTGCCCTGTCGATCTTCCAGGACGATATCGACCTCGTCCTGCTCCTTGTCTCTAAAATGACCGAGCGAGAAGCGCTCGTCGCTCCACCCGGTCAGTTTGAGCACTTCGGCGAAGACGAAGGTCTCGAGCACCGCACCGAAATTTGATCGGTCCGCGGCCATGCGTTCGGGGGTGAGGCCCCTCAGCGCCGCGAGCAAGCCTGAGTCGAGGAAGTGCAGTTTAGGCTTCTTGGTCAGCCGTTTGAGGGCGTTGTTGTGCCAAGGCGGCAGGGTGCGCACGAGGAACAGCTGCTCAAAGACGCCGGTGTATTTTTGCGTCGTCACATGGTTGAGATCGAGACTGGCCCCGACGCCGGCGTGATTGATCAGTTGTCCCGAGTGCTCGGCCAGGGCGCGTAGCAGGCGCGGCATACGGTCAAGCTGGTCGATATTGGCGATGTCGCGCACGTCGCGCCCGACCACGGCCTCGATATAATTGGCGTACCAGTCCTGTCGGCGAGCCCAGGTCTTGCGCGCCAGGGCCTCGGGATAGCCGCCCGCCAGGACCAGGTCGACCAGGTCCGAGCCTAGCCGAGGCGGGCCTGACGGCGGCACCTGGCCCGCGAACAGGGATGCGAGAAACCGTGACGTCGGCTGTCCCAGGATCTCCGACTGCGCCAGAGGCATCAGGCGGATGGTTTCCATGCGGCCTGCCAGGGAGTCGGCCACGCGCGGCAGGGTCATTAGATTGGCTGAGCCGGTCAGGAGGAAGCGACCCGGACGGGTGTCCCGATCAACGCTGTCCTTGATCGCTAGAAGCAGATCGGGTGCCCGCTGCACTTCATCGATGACAGCTTTGTCTAGGCCGCGCACCAGGCCGGCGGGGTCGGCCTTGGCAGCCGAGAGAGTGGTCGCGTCGTCCAGGGTCAGATAGGTGCGGCCGGCTTCGGCGAGCGAGCGGGCCAAGGTCGTCTTTCCCGCTTGGCGAGGCCCCGCCAGCAGCACCACCCGGGTGTCGCTCAGGGCTTCGCGGATCCGGTCGATGGCATGGCGAGGATACATGAACACTGAAGTCCAAGTGGCGTCTAATTGAAACTGAAGATCCGTCTATCTGAAATTCAAAAGCCGTCCAACTGAAATCAGTACGCCATGACGTGCGCCGTTTTCCAAGTTGCCTGGAAAGGCTGGACCATAGCGTCCGCTACTGCTCGAGCGATTTCACTTGGGCCAGGTTGTCGATATCCTCCGAGAACCGGTCGATGAGGCCGTAACCTTTGGAGAGGGAGGTGCCGCCCTTCAGCTCGAAGGCGAGGCCCAGCTGCTGCAGGCCGTAGAGGCTCTGCATGATCCAGTAGTCCTTCGCGACCAGGGCCGGCTCGATCTTCTCGTTCGCGCCGACGATGCGGATCAGGTCGCCGAACTGGCAATGGTTGTGCAGGAAATCAGGCGGCATGCTGGACTCCGACCTCGGCGAGGGCGCGAGCGAAGAACTTCTTGGCCCGTTCGGAGCCATAGGTCTGGGCGGCCTTCTTCAGGCGTGCCGTGTCGCTCAAGGACAGGCGATCCTTGACCCGCTCCAGGACTTCCCGGGGGTCTTCGCCGAGCCGGTCGAGATTGTTGACCAGATCGACCAACAGGAACTCAAGGCTGAGCTTCTTGGGGAAGGTGGGTTTCATGCGGAAATCATAGGTGCGGCCACCCAGGGCGAACTTGCCGTGGCGCTTGTGGTTATAGACCACGGTCTTGTTGTGCAGCTGTGTCGTGCCGACGCCCAGCGCGTTATAGGCGTTGGGCGAGGCCAGCAGGAACGGGCCGCCTTTCAGGAAGGTGGCGACGAGGGTGTCATCCTGCGGCGGCGCCTGGCCGAAGGCGGTCTCTTTGGGTGCGTAATAGAGCCCGCCGGCCAGCTTGGTCAGCGCGCCGGCTTGCAGGGCCTCCTTGAGGTGGCGATCGACAGCGGTCGACCACGCGGCCAAGTCGGCTCGGCGGTAGGTCTGGCCGGGTCGCAGCTTTGCCTTGAACTGGTCGAACTTGCTCACGGCTCCAATCTAGGCCTCCGCAGCCCGTTTGCAAGGAATGTCATTAAGAATCCATGCAAACTACTCTCGGGCGACGACTTGATCTGTTGGCCGTAGCAGGGCCGTTGAGTCGGGCTCCTGCCGCTGGCCTAAGCCCGTGGGCCGAAAGGGTTGGCGGAAGTGGAGGACGCCGCAGCGCCGGGGTCAGGCTGGTCGGAACGGGAAAATCTGACTCTTCTCTGACCTTGGGAAGGTCCGCTCGCCGGAAGGCCGACGAGGGGCGCGGAATTAGCACCAGGTTTGGGACGGCGCACCCGTGCAACGTCAACGCTCTCCGCTTCAGATCGCTTTTCGCAGCCGCAATAGTGAAGCTTGGCGAAAATCCTTGATCGGCGGGGGAAGCAATAGCCTAGGTTGGAGAGCTGAAGGCGCGATGTTGTTCGAGCGCCCGCGAGCAATGGAGGCGCACTCATGAACATCTATTTTCGTGACATGGGAAACGACGCGCCCCAGATCTGGCATGTCGACGACAAGCAAGCCGTTCTCCTCGGCGTCACCGATCCCGAGCGGGGGGTAGGCTGCTACTACGCAGCGACCGCCGACCAAGATGTCTGGTCAGTGATGGCCGCGCAAACCCCATGGTTCGAGCACGGCTCGCCGTTCAAGGCGCTGACCTTGGGTATGGGGCGCCACCACCCTCGGATCGCCCGACCACTGACCCTGCGCGACGACACCCGCCTGTGGTCTCCCATGGCCGACACCAGCCTAGTGGCCTCATCGCGCGGTCAAGTCGAGGTGCTGACCGCCCAACTTGCGCAGATCTGCCGGACCATCCATCCCTGCTCAGAGACCTTTGCGACCTTCGGGCATGACATCCGCAACCTGCTGATCTTGGCGGCGACCGAAGCGGAAATGCACTGGCGCGGTGTTCTGGCCGCCAATGGCTCGACTCGGCTTCGCCCCAAGACCGACGCCTATGTAGTGGTCTGTGACGTGCTTCGCCTGCGCGACTATCTGGTCAGCTTCCCGGCCTATCCGTGGATCCAACCGTTGAGGCCCTTCGCCGGCTGGAACGCTGCAGACCCTACCGAGAGTCTATCGTGGTACGCCGCCTACAACGGCGCCAAACATAACCGCGAAGGTGAATTTCACAGGGCAAACTTGCGACACACCTTCGAGGCGGTTAGCGCCTGCGCGATCTTGCTGGCGGCGCAGTTTGGCCACGCCGCTGGCCTAGGGGAGACTTTGCCCAACTTTTTCCGACTCATCGAGGAACCGACGTGGCCGGTCGAAGACCTCTATTGCCACAACATCGGCGGGGCAGCCGGCTGGTCCGCGTCAGATCACCCGGCCTTGGCGGCGATCACGCAGCCCACGCGGCGCAGATCGTAGAAATCTATCTTGAACGGCGGCGTGTCGTGCCTTGGTCCCGTCACCGGAGGCACCGGGGAGGCGCGAGGTGATCGGCACCTCTGCCTTCCTTGGCGTTTTCTTCCCAGTGACCAGGGTCGAACCGCAAGGCCGGGCATGGCGTGTCGCACCTATTTGGGCTTAACGACGGGGGCCTTGCGGCCAGCTAGCGTGAGCTGGCGTACGATGGCCCGCTTTTGCTGCTTGCTTTTTACGCCAGGCGCGCGCTTCGGCGCTTTGGCTGTCGTAAGGGATTTGAGATGGGCTTCGAACCCGGCTACGATAGTTTCAAGCAAATCTTGGCAGTAATCCCAACGAACTGTAGGAGTGCGCGTAATAGTGACGTATTCCGGGCAAACGGCCGGCCATGATCTATGTAGTGTCTCAAGTGATGATCGGGCATTTCGCGCGTAATAATTAAACGTCCACTCGCGTGATGTTTTGTCGCTGGGGTAGGATATGGCATTATCTTCGATTACACGTTCTAAAAACGACTTTGCATGAGCAAAAACTTCAGCACGCCTTCCGGTCTTCTGCGCAAGGAATGCGGCTCGCCAAAGAGAAAAAGCTACCGCCGTGAGATCTTGCGCCGCTTGTGAGTATTTTTTGATTTTCCAATAATTTGGATATTCATGGAATAAGTATAATAGGCGTAGAGAGCAAGATTGATTTCTAGCCCTACTTCGAATTGCCCATTCTAAGTGCTCTCGCTTTGCTGCTTCCATTAAAAATGCCACCCCTATCTCGCCACTTTGGTTGCAACCAAAGCTGCAGCTTTGCACGAGCCCTGCGCTGACGGAAGACGTCGTGATCCTAGACTAATCTTTATCCTGCCTAAGGCTGTCGAAGAGATCGTGGACGGAGCGCGCTTCTTCGCGCGCTTCGTAGCGACGCTCTTTCCATTCATCCATCTGGTGGTCTTCGTAGGCGGCCTGGTGCTCCTCGAACTGGTCCCATTCGGATTGAACCTCGTGGATCCGGCTGTGCAGGTTCATCGACAGTTCGTGCGCAAGCCATTCCAGGTTTTCCTTGGCCTGCTCGAAGTCGGCACTGGAGCGCAAGTCGCGCATGTAGCTTCCGAAAGCATGGGTCAGCCAATTGCTCAGGCCCGATCTTGCTGCATCTCGGGCGACATCGGTTTCCAGGACGCCCAGCAGGGTCACCGCCTCGGACGGATCGACCTCAGCGCGTACGGTCTCTAGAAGCGCGTCGCTGAGCGGTTTGATGTAGTCGCCGACGGACGCGCCATCGAGTTGCCAGCGGCCGAGCATGGCGATGATCGCCGCGCCCTCTTCTATTTTCGCGGATCGATAGGAGAGCCAGCCGTGGTGAAGGTCTCGCAGGGCTGGCTCCACAAGGGCCTGGAGCTCAGGCGCGCCGAGCGCGCTGGCGATGTGCAGAACGTGGCTGACCCGTTCCTCCAGCGACGGTGCATAGTCGAACGTGGCGCCATTGGCGCTTCCGCGAAGTGGCGCGCCCAGACAGGCTGAAAGTCCCGTGGCCAGCTTCGCGGGGGCCAAGGCTAGGGCGCTGCGGATACCGCCGCCACCTTCGCCATTGGCCAAGCGCCAGGTATTCCAGACTTGGGTCATCGAGATCGCCGCGGCTGCAACGTCCACGGCGTTCTGCGGGCCCTTCCGAAGCACGCTGTTCATTAGGTCCACAACGGACGGGTCCAGGAACTCCACTACGTCATGATCGGCGATGTTGACGAAAGCCCCTGTGAGCGAGCGCAGCGCCACTTCGAAATCCTCGGGAGAGGTCGTGAAGTTGTAGCGTTTCGAGCGCGCCGCTTGCAGCGCGTCGAAGGCGCTTCGCAAGCGGTACACGGCGCATCGTTCCGACAGCGAATGAAGCGCCAGGAGGAGGCTGCGTTCAGCGTGGCCGATCTCGTGGGAATAGGCCTGGCTCCAGATTTCCTCCGGGTTGGCCAGTAAGCGCCGCACGAAAGCCTGGAACTCGGCTGCGGGCGTGTCGGAGACACGGCGGTAGTCCGCCAGCCATCCGATCACTCGGGGTGAGAACTTCTTGTGGCGGATGATCTCCAGGTAGAACTCCCCCTCCAGCAACACAGCTCTGTACTCGGGAGGAAGGGCGCTGAAGTGGATGTGATTGTAGAGGATGCGTGCCCGGTCAGCCTCGTTGAGATGGCGCAAGGTGATGAGCACCTTGTCCCGATCCAGCAATGCGTCGCGAAAACGCTCCGAACCGGCCTCAGCTTGCCGAAACAGGTGCTCGCGAGTCGTTAGGACTAGCCGTGTCTCGGGGTTTTCGCGCACGAACTCGACGAAGTCGGCGATGAGCCGATCGCCGCTGCTGCTGAACGTTGAACCGGCTTCGCCCAGGTAGGTGCGACCAAGAAAGTCATCGTAGTGGAAGATGGCCTTGCCGCCGAAATAGAGCTTTCGCGCTTCGACGAAGCTGTTGCGGGCGACGATCACCTTGTAGCCGAGATAGAGGTGATCGTAGAGCAGGATATCGGCCAGGGTGGTCTTGCCGACCCCCGGTGGGCCGGCGATGACGACTATGCGATCACGCGCCAGCTTGTCGCGGGCCTGCGGGTAGGCGCCGGTGCGCACGACCCGCTTGATCACCTGCCTGACCCGCTGGACCTCGAAATTGCTTTGGGTTTCCTCTGCGTTGTGCAGGACCCGCTGCAGCACCGCAGTGCTCGAAAGCCAGAGCTTGAAATGCTGGGTTTCAATCTCGGGGAACTGCCCCAGCAGATTGTTGAGATCGTGGGCGCCCAGGATATCGCCGGTCGTCAGGATCGAACCGAATACGCCGGCGATCTCCTCCTTATGAGCCGGAGAGAGTGCTACAGAGGTCGCGACGATATAGCGGCTTACGCCCCGGCTCAGCTTGGCGAGCTTGGGCTTTTCCTTCTTCATGTCGCGCAGAAGTGCCTGATATCCGGACCGATCATAATGCTTGCATTGCACCACGATCTGTTTGGGTCCGCGCGCCGCCCGAAAGTCGATGCCGCCGTCGCGGCCGGACTTGAAGCTTTCCAACTGGACGCCGTCCCGCTTCTGGATCAGGTCGCGGGTCAGCTCTTCGAAGTCAGCGGGCGATAGCGTGTGGAAGTCGTAGTCGGGCACTGCTGGCCTCAAGTCGCCGATGGGCGGTTAGGTTTGCACGAACCTTGGCCTATCGCCATGCGCGCGCTTCAACGTCTATGGATCGCCGTCAACGGGCGAACCGGCCTAGCAGCCTGTGGTCAGCGCGGTTCCAGGAAGAACGCCATTGGCGTCCGGTCTAGATAGTGCTCGGCGTTGGACATCAGCAGCAGCCGATTGACGGTGGGGTCGTAAATCCCCTGCACCGGCGCGGCCACCTTCACGCGGCCGATGACGTTTGGAATGTCGCGCGTGGCGATCGCTGACTGCCCGGACGCATGCAAGGCGCTGAAGCGGGCGGCCAGGCCAGCCTCGTAGTTGGGTTTTCGCGCGCGAGTCCTGAGGCTCGTCAGGTATTTGCGGGCGTCGCGCAGCAGGACTGCACAGGCCTCAAGCGTTCCATCAAGAGCAAGGCGCGCCACGTCCATCTCATCCTGCGGGAAGGCGAAGGAGGCCTGCTCCACGCGAGCGACCAGATTGCTCAACCCGTTGTGAGGGTCTACCCCGCGCCGCAGGAGTACGTCGATAATCTCGGCCCAGCGATGGGTGGAATCGGTGACGATGGCTGAGCCGGTCGCCTGGGCAAGGTAGAGCGACATCTCGAAGTTGGGCTGCAGCTGCATCATGTTGAGGACGCCGCCGCCTTTGCCGCCGCCCAGCGAATCCGGCTGCAGCGAGACCAGCGGATCGGCGAGCTTGATCTGTTCTATTGCCAGCGCGATGTCCGCAGCGCTGGCGTCGGCGGCGTCGAACCCATTCTTGACGAGCCTGGCCTTCAGACCATCAATCGGCATCAGCATCTGGCTTCGGCGCATATCCCCTTCCATGACCCTCAGAGAGCGATCCTGCGGGTCGAGGCTTGGTCTTCGCCCCGTCGATCGCCGCCGGGCCATGTGCATCGTCTGTTCGCGCAGGTGATGGTCGAAGGCGCCTGGGTCAGGGACAAGGTTGACCAGCCCAAGATCGACCAGCGGCGTGAGGGTGAAGAGCAGCAGCAGGGCCTTCAGGATTTCCTGGCGGTAGGCGCTGGGGTTTTCGACGGGGCTGACGTCCTTGCGCAGGCTACCGGCGTGGACGAAAGGGTGAATGATCAGCAGTTCCCCGAAATAGAGGCCCGCGCCGACCGCGAACTCGTTGATCAGCTCCGGGTGGATCATGCCCGAATAGACGGCCCTCGGCCGTCCGTCCGGCTTGGGCAGAAGTTGTAGAAGATCCGTCTCCAGCGGCCAGAACGCGGTGAAGACGCCGTAGAGCCGGCTGATCCGCTCATCGGTTATGGCCTTGCGCACGTCGGTCCATGAGACGCCCGGCCCCACACCCATGATGTCCTTAGCCGCCCGGTAGAGCGCCAAGTTCCGTTCGCGGATGCTCAGTTCCGTCCAACTGGGCCGAAGGTGGACCGGGATTGCGCGGCAGCACGTCTTGTAGGCCCGCCCGGATCCGCATCCGCACGAGTCGTTGTCTCGTGGCGCGTCGGGTGTCTTCTGGAGGGCCTCGTAGGGCTTTTCGGTTCGCCCAAATTCATCCTGGTAGAGGACCCGACCGTCATTGAGCTTGGCGAAAATCTCCCCGCCAAAGTTCCACAGCCCCCCCTGCGGCGGGTGCAGAGAGTCGCCCAGCTCGCGCCATCCGTTTGGCACCTGTCGCTCCGGATAGAGCCACTCCTCGCGACCCGCCGCGATATAGCGTTGGGCGCGAGTCTTCAGGATGGCGTTGATGCTGAGGACGTCGGCGGCGGCAAGCTTGCGCGTGCGGATGAAGGTGTCGGTGCGCACCATCGAAGCGCGGAAATTGCGAGCGAACGTGCGTCTTTCGAGCGGGTTTTCGTTCGGATCCTTGGCGTATTCCAGGTTCGTCAGGATCAGGCAGAAGTCGCGGCTCAGCGGAAAGATCGTCTGCGAGCCTTTCAGCCTTATGGAGGGGTCGTGGTCGCCACGCCCCGCCGGCGGTATCGCTGGATTGTAGACGGTGACGGGACTGTCGGTGACGATGAACTTCACGTCGGAGTCTTCGGCCGAGACGATCTCTCGGACGCCCTCGGTCCAGACCGTGCAGTTCAGCATCTGCACGCCCTGCATTTCGAACATCAGTTCATTCTGATTCAGTTCGGGATACTGCGCCCTCAGCCAGGCCAAGCCCTTGGGCGTACGCACCTTCTGGATGTCGATATACGTGAACAGGGTCTGGAAATGGCGATGCCATTCGGCAGGGTCCGCGCTCATGAACGCCTTCACCGCGGGCGCGCCCTGAGTATCGATGGTGCCGAACAGCCGTCGTTCGATCTCGTCGTTCACCTCGGCACCGAAGAACGTCGAGTAGAGGTCGCGTTGGACGAAGCACTGTGACGTAGAACTTTTGAAGCGCGACCGGCCAGTCACCACTCGGCCGTCGGCGAGTTTGTGAGCTGGTGGAGCAAGGTCGAGATAGGCCAGGGTGTTGCTGCCGGGCTCGAAGAAGCCTTCCTGATACCAGCGCGGCACATAGTGGTTGTTGCGACTCTGCGTCATCCGGACCCGAGGGTTGGCCCATATTGTGGTCGGAAATAATCTATGAGTTCGGGCGATATCGGCCGGTTTCTACGTTCTGGGGTTTGCCTTCACAGACGGGGGCAACCGACCGCGCGTGGCTTGGTTACTTCGGAGCTTTCCTCACCTGACAAATGAGGGTTCACTCACCTCGGATCTCCCCAAAGACTCGATGATGCCGCATCCGCTGGCGAACCCCGCACAGCCCGTCGATACCATCTGCTGCAGTTCTCTCCGCAACAGTATCAGCTGCTCGATCTTCGCCTCGACAGCGTCCAGCTGTTCCCGGGCCAACTTGGTCGCGTCGTGACAGGCGCGGTCAGGATTATCCGAGAGATCGAGGAGCACGCGGATCGCCTCGACGGAAAAGCCGAACTGCCTTGCTTGTCTGATAAAGGTGAGGCGCTTGATGGTGGCGTTGTCGTAGAGGCGGTGCGCGCTTTCTGTCCTCGCGGCGACTGGCAGTAGGCCAATCTGCTCGTAGAACCGGATCGTCGTGACCTTCACATCGGTCGCTTTTGCGACGTGTCCGATCGACAAACGTGGCATCCGAGAGCTCCATGATCTGGGGAGAAATAGTGCTTGATCCTCTAGCCGCTAGAGGTCTTACAAGCGATTCATGTTTTCGGCGGGTGGCACTATGATGATCGGTCTCGGAAGGCGCCTTGTCGCCTTGCGGACGGTCGTGGTCACCCTGGCCGTTTTTGGTCTGCTCGGCGCCGGGATTTGCTGCACGACCGAAGCGTCGCCCGGCCCCACGGCCGCTGTCGGCGGGTCGTTTTTCACGGCTCAGTCAACAGGCGCGGCGTCTAAATCCCCCGCCTCGGCCGCAGGATACGTCTGTTCAGGCCATTGTTGGCATGTGGCCAGCTTGCCCGAGCCGTTCGTTGAGACTGTGCAGCTTGTCCAACCTGCGGCGTCGTGGACCCACATCGACGACCGGGCACGACAAGCTGTGGTCCCGCCCGCCGCCGAACGCCCTCCTCGCGCTTGAGCTCTCGCGCTACGGCGCCGAAGGTCTTGAGCAACAAGGGGATTGAGAGATCTATGCCACAATTTGTGCGCCACCAGCCCATGCGGATAGCTGTGAGTGGCCTTGCGCTGTCGGCGGGGCTGTTCCTCGGAGGCGCCGGTCGCGCCCTCGCCGATCCGGCGCCGGCGTTCCGGGACTTGCTCGCTCAGAGCCAGTCGACCGCGCCGCGACTCGCCGAGGCCAACGGCGCTGTGCGGCGCGCTGAAGGGCTCGCCGCCCAGGCCGGCGCGCGGCCCAATCCGACCCTCGGACTCGAGATGGAGAACTTCGGCGGCAGCCGCGCGCCCTACAAGGGCTTCGACGACGCCGAGACGACCTTGTCTATCGGGCAGTCGATCGAACTTGGCGGCAAGCGGCCGGCCCGGGTCGCGGCAGGGCGCGCAGACCTCGATGCGGCCCGCGCGCGATTGGTCCAAGCCCACGCCGACTATGGTTACGACCTGGCGATCGGCTATGGCGAGGCCGAGGCCGCCGAACGCAAGCTGGCGCTGGCCGAGGAGGCGGCGACGCTCACCCGCGAAGATCTCCGAATCGCTCAAGCGCTGGTCGATGCCGGTCGGGAAGCTGAGTTGCGTAGCATCCAGGCCCAGGCCGCGGTCAGCACCGCCCGCGCCGCGCTCGACGGCGCCCGGGCCGAACGCGCGGCAGCCTTATCGCGGCTCACCGCGCTTGCCGGGTCGCCGGTTCCATTTACGTCGCTCGGCGGTAGCGTGTTCACCGGAGCCAACGCGCTCGTGCCGCCTGGACCTGTCGAAGCGCTATCGACGCCGACCGTCAGGGTGGCGGAGGCTGAACGCGAGGCCGCCGCACGCCGGGTGCGGCTCGAGCGGTTGCAAGTCATTCCTGATGTCGAGGTGTCGGTCGGGGTCCGCCGCTACGGAAGTGAAAACGACACCACGGCCTTTGTGGCGGGCGTCTCCGCCCCGCTGCCGCTGTTCAATCGCAATCGCGGCAATATCACCGCCGCCCAAGGGGAATTGCAAGGCGCAGAGGCCCGCCTCGCCGCGGCGCGCCTAGACGCCCAGGCGGAGTTTCGGACGGCCTCCTCGCAAATCGAAGCCGCGTCGGCGCGGGCCTCGGCGGCCTTGGAAGGCGCGAGCACGGCGGAGGAAACCTATCGGCTGACCCGCTTGGCGTATGAGGCGGGGAAAGCTCCCTTGAGTGAAGTCATCACCGCGCGACGCGAGCTCTCAGCCGCCCGTGCCGATGTTTTGGAAGCCCAGCAGACGCGGTTGCGCGCCGAGGCGGGCCTGGCGCGGCTGCAGGGCCGCGCGCCATTCGGAGAATGATCATGGTCCGCCCCAAGACCCGCTTAAACCGGCAATGGCTGCTGGCGGGCGCAGCCCTCGTCCTCGCGGCCGGCGTCGGATTCGCCGCGGCCAAGTTGACGGGCCCCGGCGCCCCGCCTGCCGAGGCGGAGAGCGAGGCGGGGGAAGCCAAGGCCCCGATGGACACCGTCGTCATGGACCAGGCGCGCATCGCAGCCAGCGGCGTCGGCGTCCAGACGGTCGGCGGGTCCGGCGGCTTGGCGTCGGAAATCTCAGCTCAAGCGAGCGTCGAGGCGGCCCCGAACGCCCAGGCCGCCCTGACCGCCCGTGCCGCGGGTTCAGTGTCCCGCATCAACAAGCGCCTGGGCGACCCCGTTCGCGCAGGGGAGGTCCTGGCGCTTGTCGAAAGCCGCGAGGCCGGCCAGATCGCGGCGACGCGCAGCGTCGCGGCCGCCAAGGCCGATCTGGCGCGCAAGATGTTGGCCCGCGAGCGGCGGCTCTACGAGCAGAAGGTCAGTCCCCGTCAGGACCTGGAGGCGGCCGAGGCGGAACTCGCCGCGGCGGAAGCCGAGGCGCGAAGCGCGTCAGCCGCCGTCGGGGCGGCCGCCGTTTCCCGCGACGGGCGGTATGTCATGGTGATCAGCCCGATCTCCGGCCGCATCACGTCGGCCAGCGCCAGCCTGGGCGCCTTCGTCCAGCCCGAGACTGAGCTCTTTCGTGTCGCCGATCCGACCCAGCTCCAGATCGAAGCCTCGGTCACGGCAGCCGACGCCCTTCGCGTTCGGCCGGGGGACCCGGCCGTGCTGGAGACCAGCGAGGGGGTGACGGCCCCAGCCGTCGTGCGTTCGGTGACGCCGGGTGTGGATGAGACAACCAGGGCGGCAACGGTTGTGCTGGCCATGACGGGCGGGCAGGGCCTCCTGCAGCCCGGGCAAGTGGTGCGGGCTCGTATCACCGCCCGCGCGTCGCTCACGAACGGCATCGTAGTGCCTGAGGAGGCTGTCCAGGCCTGGGAAGGCCACGACGTGGTGTTTGTGCGCAACAAGGTCGGCTTCGTGGCGCGGCCGGTGACGATCGGAAACCGCTCCGGCGGCCGCGCCGAGATCAGCTCGGGTCTGCGCACTGGCGAGGTGATCGCGGTGAAGAACGCCTTCCTGCTCAAGGCCGAACTCGGCAAGGGCGAGGCGGAAGAAGACGAATAGCCCAGTGCCTTATCCGGAGATCGCCGAATGATCGGCCGCCTACTCTCGCTCTCGGTGAAGGGACGCTGGTACGTCCTCGTCCTCACCTTGATCATCGCCGCCCTGGGTCTGTGGCAGCTCACCAAGCTGCCCATCGACGCGGTGCCCGACATCACCAACAAGCAGGTGCAGATCAATACGGTCGCACCCGCCCTGTCGCCGATCGAGATCGAGAAACGGGTGACGTTCCCGATCGAGACTGCGCTCGCCGGGATCCCCGGGCTCGAGACCACGCGCTCGCTGTCGCGCAACGGGTTCTCCCAGGTGACTGCGGTCTTCCAGGATCGAACCGATCTCTATTTCGCCCGCCAGCAGGTGGCCGAACGCCTGACCCAGGCCGGCGACACCCTGCCGCCCGGGGTCCAGCCGCAGGTCGGACCGGTCTCAACCGGTCTCGGCGAAATCTTCATGTACTCGATCGAGTTCGCCAATCCGGACGGGAAGGGCGCCCGCGTCCGCAATGGCAGCCCCGGCTGGCAGAGCGACGGCTCCTACCTCACCGTCGATGGCGATCGGCTGACCGACGCCGTGTCGAAGGCCGCCTATCTGCGCACTGTCCAAGACTGGATCATCCGGCCGCAGCTTCGCACTGTGACCGGGGTCGCCGGCGTCGATTCGATCGGCGGCTATGAGAAGAAGTACGTGGTGGAGCCGGACCCGTCCAAGCTCGCCGCTTACGGGGTTTCCTACACCGATCTGGCCGAGGCGCTCGAAGCCGCCAACCTGTCGGTCGGCGCAAACTTTATCGAACGCTCTGGCGAGGCCTTCTTGGTCCGCGCCGACGCGCGGGTCCGGACCTTGGACGAGATCGCCAACGCCGTGATCGCCACCCGGCAAGGGATCCCCGTGGCCGTTAAGGACGTCGCGACGGTCCGGGTCGGCGGCGATCTGCGTACCGGTGCGGCCAGCAAGAACGGGCGCGAGGTCGTGGTCGGGACGGCCCTGATGCTGATCGGCGAGAACAGCCGTACCGTCGCCAAGGCGGTCGGGGAAAGGCTTGAGCAGGTGAAGGCGTCGCTGCCGCCGGGCATCGTGGTCAACACCATGCTCGACCGGTCCGCCCTGGTGAACGCCACCATCGGCACAGTGGAGCGCAACCTGACCGAGGGCGCGCTGCTGGTCGCCGCTACCCTGTTCCTGTTGCTGGGAAACGTCCGCGCCGCCTTTATCGCGGTGCTGGTGATCCCGTTCTCGTTCCTGATGATGGCCATCGGCATGAACGGCATGAATGTGCCGGGCAACCTGATGAGCCTAGGCGCCCTCGACTTCGGTCTGATCGTCGACGGCGCAGTGATCATCATCGAGAACTGTCTGCTGCGGCTGGCGCAGCGACAGCATCACGAAGGGCGGCTGCTGGCGTTGTCCGAGCGCCTCGAAACCGTTCTGCACGCGTCGCAGGAGATGATCCGCCCGACCGTCTACGGCCAGGCGATCATCTTCCTGGTGTTCGTGCCGCTGCTCACCTTTACCGGGGTGGAGGGTAAGACCTTCTATCCGATGGCCGTGACCATCATGCTGGCGCTCGCCGCGGCCTTCATCCTCTCGCTCACCTTCGTGCCGGCGATGGTCGCCATCCTGATGCGCGGCAAGGTGGCGGAGAAGGAGGTCCGGGTCATTGAAACGACCAAGCGCCGCTACGAACCGGTACTGCGCGCGGCGATTGCTCGGCCCTGGCCGTTCATCGGAGGCGGCTTGGCGATCTTCGGCGTGGCGGCGGTCCTGTTCACCACCCTGGGCCAGGAGTTCATCCCGACCTTGAACGAGAAGAACATCCTGCTGGGCTCAATGCGCATCCCGTCCACGGCGATGGAGCAGTCGGAGATCATGCAGCAGCAAATCGAACGCGCCGTGGCCAGCCTGCCGGAAGTCGAGATGGTCTTCTCCAAGGTCGGCACGGCCGAGATCGCC
The DNA here is from genome assembly GCF_058680895.1 of Caulobacter sp. GSs2. The sequence goes on from NZ_JBZWJL010000002.1 coordinate 157,316, forward strand.
GCTGATCCGATGCCGCCCAACCAGTCGGATGGGTTCGTGATCCTGAAGCCTGAGAAGGAGTGGCCGAAGGGCGTCGATACCAAAGAAGAGGTCGTCCAGCGCGTGCTGGAGAAGGTCGAACCGTTGCTCGGCAACAACTACGAGGTCACCCAGCCGATCCAGATGCGATTCAACGAGCTGATCGCCGGGGTTCGCGGCGATGTCGCGATCAAGCTCTATGGCGACGACCTCGACAAGATGAGCGCGGCCGCCGCCAAGATCGGCGCCGCGCTGCAGACGATACCCGGCGCCTCGGGCGTTCGGGTGGAGCAGACCGCGGGGGCGCCGGCGCTCGACGTCCGGTTCAATCGGGCGGCGATCGCCAGCTATGGCCTGACCGTCCAGGAGGTCGCCGACACCCTGGCCTCGGCCATGGGCGGTCGCGAGGCCGGCACCGTGTTCGAAGGCGACCGCCGTTTCGATATCATCGTGCGGGTGCCAATGACGCAACGCAACGACATGGAGGCGTTGGCGGCCCTGCCGGTCATGCTCGCCTCGGCGGAGGGCCAGCCGAAACAATCGGTTCCCTTGCGGCAGGTGGTCGAGTTCCGGTTCACCGAAGGCCTCAACCAGGTCAGCCGCGAGGATGGAAAGCGGCGCGTGGTGATCCAGACCAATGTGAGCGGCCGCGACGTGGGCTCGTTTGTCGCCGAGGCGCAGGCCAAGGTCGAGACCGTGGCGCTGCCGCCCGGCTCCTGGGTGGTCTGGGGCGGCCAGTACGAGAACCTCAAGGCCGCGACCCAGCGCCTGGCGATCGTCGTACCGATCTGCTTCATCCTGATCTTCGTCATCCTGTTCCTGGCGCTGGGCGGGGTGCGGCCGGCCTTGGCGGTGTTTGCCGCCATCCCGCTCGGCCTCTCCGGCGGGGTCTTCGCGCTCATCATGACGGGGATCACCTTTTCCATCTCAGCGGCGGTCGGTTTCATCGTGCTAGCCGGGGTGGCGGTCCTGAACGGCCTGGTGGTGATGTCGAGCATCCGAGAACGCATGAGTGAGGGCTTGCCTATCGCCCAGGCGATCTATGATGGCGCGATGGAGCGGGTTCGCCCGGTGCTCATGACCGGCCTCGTGCCCGCGATCGGCTTCATCCCCATGGCGATCGCCCAGGGGACTGGCGCGGAGGTGCAGAAGCCCCTGGCCATGGTGGTGATCGGCGGGCTGATCACCGCCACTGCGGTCACCCTTGTGGTGCTTCCCGCCATCTCCGCTCTGGTGCTTGGCGGGGCACGCCGCACGCCCCCCGAGCTTGCCACGCCTACAGCCCCCCAACCTGCTTGAACCTGGACGAAAGTCGCGCCCGCCAGTCCCGATTTGAACAGGAGATCGCGAACATCATCTTCAAAGGGCGAGGCGACGGGTGAACACCCCAAAAGGAGACGCTCGATGAGACACTTCGACAAACCGGTTCTGCTGCGCATCTATACCGACCAGGACGCGCTGCATGGCGACCAGTCGACCTTCGCCGTCATTGTCGCGCGAGCGCGAGATGCCAGGCTGGCAGGAGCCACGGTCCTGCGTGGGCGGATGGGCTTTGGCGAGACAAGCCATGTCCACGCCCATCGGCCCTTCGACCTCAGCGACAACTTGCCGATGGTCGTCGAGCTGGTCGACGAAGACGAGAAACTGCGGGCCTTCCTGGCGGGGCTGGCCGACCTCGCCGGCATCGGACTGGCCACCTTCGAGAAGGTGGAAGTGGCCCAGTACGGCAAGGCCCGGGGGTGAGCTCCGAAGCGCATGCGCCCACCCGATCTCACTCGGGGAACGCGACCTCGAGGCCCTGGCGCGGCCTGTTCGAGGCCGGCGATCACTGGGCGATTTGGCGAGGGGCCGTGGGCGACAGCGATCCGCACCGGCACCTGGCCGCCCAAGCGGTGATCGCCGAGGCTCCGATCGGTGTCCTGGGCCCGACCGGGGAGCGTCGGCGCGGCCGCTGCATCCTCATCGATCCGCTGGTGCGTCACCGCCTAGAGCCCACGCGCCACGCGGAGCTCATCTTCCTCGAAGCCTCCCCAGGCGTCGTTCCGGACGCGTTGTCGCGTCGGCTCGCCGCCGCCTGGGCCGAAGAGCCGCCGATCGTCATCGCGTCCCAGGGGGCGGCCGGGGGATTCTGGGCGGACCGCCGGTCGGCCGGCGGCGGCGAACCGCAGCACGGCGTTCCGGACCGGGAGCGGCTAGGTGCAGCCCTCCGGCACATCGATCGTCACCTCGGCGCCGGCGCGATCCGCCTGGCGGACGCGGCCGGGCCTACCGGACTGTCGCCGGAGCGTTTCCGGCATGTCTTTTCTGAGGCGTTCGGAATGTCGTTCCGCCGCTACGTGCTCTGGCGCCGGATAGGGCGGGCCGTGGTGGCCCTGAACGGCGGCGCCGGGGCGACCGCGGCGGCCCATGACGCGGGCTTCGCCGATGGCGCGCACTTTTCCCGAACCTTGAAGGCCATGTTCGGCGTCTCTCCCCGCGCCCTGCAGTGGGACGCGGCGTCGAAGGCTCTGCAGCGCTAGCCGCTACGTTCAAGCCGGCCGGTCACCAGCGGCCTAGGATCCCGTCAAAGGGATCTGGATATGAGTGACACCAAGGATTTCGTGCCGGCGCTCGGGCGTCACGAACTGACCGGCGACTATGACCGGGTCATCGCCATCATGACCCGTGAACGGCGCTGGCGCGCTCAACTGCTGGCGCTCGCGGCCCCGCAGGCCGGCGAAACCATCGTCGATGTGGGCTGCGGCACAGGCACCTTCGCGCTCATGCTGCAGGCCGCCTGCCCGGTCGCCCGGGTGATCGCTATCGATCCCGACCCCAAGGTTCTGGAGATCGCCAGGCGAAAGGCCGCAGGGGCGGGCGGGGCGGTCGAGTGGCGGCAGGGGTTCGGCGACGAACTCGCCGGCGTCGCGGAGCTTGGCAGCGTGGACATGGTCGTCTCCAGCTTGGTGCTGCACCAATGCCCGCTCCCGGTGAAGCGCGCCATCCTGGCGTCGATGTTCGCGATCCTGAAGCCGGGCGGGCGCCTCGCCATCGCCGACTACGGCGCCCAGCGAAGCCTCCTCATGCGCCTGCTCTTCCGCCAGGTGCAGGCGCTCGACGGGTTTGAGAACACTCAGCCGAACGCCGACGGCGTGATTCCGCAGCTGATGGCCGAGGCCGGCTTCCGGGAGGTTTCCGAAGGGCGTGTCGTGCCGACGCCGACGGGATCAATATCGCTCTATTCGGCAACCCGCGGCCCGATCTGACGCTAAGCTGGGGCCGACATGTCCGCGCCGGCGACGCTTGATCGTTCACGCCGGCGCATCCCTGACGAGGCCCCTTGATCCTCTAGTGGCTGGAGATGTTAGGTTCGACATAACACGCGGAGATCGGACCCATGCAAGAGCATCGGACGCTGTCGCCAGCGCCCTGGCTGGGCCTTTTCCTGGCGGCGATCTGGGCGGCGGGCGACCTAGTCACGAAGGCCGCCGTCGAGGCCTGGCTCATGACGCGGCCGAGCGCTCGGCAGACGCTCGCGCCCTACCTGGACCTTACCCTGTCGCACAATCGCGGGGTGACCTTCGGCCTCTTCAACGCCGCTGGGACATCGAGTTTGCTGATCCTCGGCCTTACCGGCGCCATCGCGACCGTCCTGGTAGTCTTGATTCTACGCAGCCGCCGCCTTGGTCCGCTGCTCTGTCTTGGGCTGGTGCTCGGTGGGGCGATCGGCAACATCGTCGATCGGGCGCGTGACGGGGCCGTGACGGACTTCTTGGACTTCCATATCGCCGGAGCGCACTGGCCGGCGTTCAACATGGCCGACGTCGGTGTCGTCGTCGGCCTGGCAGGCTTCGTGATCTCCGATCTGGTTTTCTCGCGGCGCCGCAAGCCCGCGGGGTGACCTTGCTCCACGGCGGCCAGGGTGAGGCGGCTGGCGGACCATTGCCCAGATCGAATGGCCGCCGCTACTAGGTGAAATCAGGGCTTGATCCTCTAGCGGCTAGAGGTGTTATGCCAAGGCCATGACTGATGATAACGATAGCTGCGGATGCCACGGGGATACCGAACGCGCGCAGCACGACCCCGCCTACCGCCGAGCGCTCTGGATCGTGGTCGTGCTCAATGTGGGCTTCGGCCTCTTCGAGATTGTCGGCGGCTTCCTGGCCGGGAGCCAGGCGCTGAAGGCCGACGCCCTGGACTTCCTGGGAGATGGCTCGATCACCTTTGTCGGCTTGCTGGCGCTGGCCTGGACCGAACGTGCGCGGGCCCGGGTGGCCCTGGTCCAGGGCCTCTTCCTGGCCGGACTGGGCGTCTTCGTCATCGGGATGGCGGCATGGCGCGCTCTGAACGCCGTCCCTCCCGAGGCGGAGTTGATGGGCGGAATTGGCGTTGCGGCCCTGGCGGTCAACGTCGTGGCCGCTTGGATCCTCTCTCGCTTCAAGGAAGGCGATTCCAACGTCCGCGCCGTCTGGCTGTTCTCACGCAATGACGCCCTGGCCAATGTCGCGGTGATCGTCGCGGCCGGCCTGGTCTATTTGACGAAAAGCGCCTGGCCCGACTTGGTTGTGGCTGCGGCAATCGCGCTGCTGTTCTTGCATTCGGCCACAGAGATCATCAGAGACGCCCGCCGCGAGCTGAACGAACCCGCACATGTCAGCTGATCGCGCGCGCCTGCCGTCTCGGATCGAGTCCGGCCTCCGAAAGCTTCTGCTTCTCAGTCTCATCATTGTGAGCTGGGCGGTGCTTGCGCCGGGCGCCCGCGCAGAAGCGACGGCCGCCGAGACGATCTGGCGGCTGCTCGACTATGTGGCCGTGGACTACTCCGGGGCCGTGAAGGACGGCCGGGTGTCCAACCCGGCGGAATACGCCGAGATGGTGGAGTTCTCCGCCTCGGTTCGCACCCGCCTGAACGGCCTGCCCGGCGTCGAATCGAAGCCGGCGCTCGCGCAGGGGGCCGCCGAGCTCGAGAAAGCCATCGCCGACAAGGCCGCGCCCGAGCTCGTCGCGACCCGCGCGCGCAACTTGGCGGCCGAGCTCTTGGCCGCCTATCCCGTGGCGCTGGCGCCGCAGACCGCCCCGGACCTCCAGCGCGGCGCGGCCCTCTTTGAGCAACAGTGCGCGTCGTGCCACGGCGCGAGCGGCGACGGGAAGGGACCCGACGCCAGGGGCATGGATCCGCCCCCGATCGCCTTCACCGATCGGGCACGCGCCGATCACCGCAGCGTCTTCGCGCTCTACCAGGTGATCGACCAGGGCCTGGACGGCACGGCGATGGCGAGCTTCGCGCACCTTCCGCCCGGGGACCGCTGGGCGCTGGCCTTCTATGTCGGCCGGTTCGCGTATGACGCGGAGGCCGCGCGACGTGGCGAGCGGCTTTGGCGCGGCGATCCGAGTATCCGCGCGGCGTTCCCGGACCTGGCCGCGGTCACCCGCATCACCCCGGCTAGCCTCGCCGCGACCCTGGGCGCGAAGAACGCGGCCGACCTGACCGCCTTCCTTCGTCGGAAGCCTGAGATCATCGTGACCACTCGGTCGGACGGTCCGGTGTTGGAGGTGGCGCGGACGAAGCTCGCGGCCACCGTGAAGGCCTATGCGGCGGGAGATCGGCGGGCCGCCACGGACCTGGCGCTTTCGACCTATCTTGACGGCGTCGAGCCGGTGGAGCCGGCGATCGCCGCCCGCGATCGCGCCTTGTTGGCGCTCATCGAAACCGCCATGGGCGAGTTCCGACAGCGCATCGCCCGCGGCGCCCCGGTCGAGGCGGTTCGCGAACAGGCCCTCCTCATCGAGGACCTGTTCGGCGAGACCGAGGCAATCCTCGCCCCGGCCAAGGCCGATATGGCTTCCGCGTTCCTGGGCGCCTTCACCGTGCTCCTGCGCGAAGGCCTGGAAGCCCTGCTCATCGTGGTGGCCATGATCGCCTTCTTGCGGAAGGCCGAGCGGCAGGATGTCCTGCCCTTTGTACACGGCGGTTGGGCGAGCGCGCTCGCCGCCGGCGCCGCCACCTGGGTGGCCGCCACCTATTTGATCACCATCAGCGGGGCTAGCCGCGAATTGACGGAAGGTTTTGGCGCCCTATTCGCCGCGGCCGTCCTGCTCAGCGTCGGAATCTGGATGCACGGCAAGAGCCAGGCCGACGCTTGGCAGCGCTACATTCGCGACAAGCTCTCCCGGGCGCTATCGCGCCGCTCGGCTTGGTTCCTGTTTCTGCTGACCTTCGTCGTGGTCTACCGCGAGGTGTTCGAGACCATCCTCTTCTATGCCGCGCTATGGAATCCGGCGACGGCGACGGCGGTGCTCGCCGGCGCGGCAACGGCTGTCGCAGCGCTCGGGGCCATCGCCTGGGCGATGCTGCGTTACAGCCGCAAGCTTCCGATCGGGAAGTTCTTCGCGTTCAGCGCCGCCTTGGTCGCGGTTCTGGCCGTGGTGCTGGCGGGCAAGGGTGTCGCCGCGCTTCAAGAGGCGGGGATGATCAGCGTCTCCGCGGTGCGGGGTTGGCCGCGCATCGAGGTGCTAGGCATCTACGCCACCCTGCAGACCCTGGCCGCGCAGCTTGCCGTCTTGGGCGTGCTGATAGCCGGCTTCCTCTACAACCGTCGCACCGCCGCGGTCCACGCGGCGAACGCGCCCTAGCGGGGAGGGCGATCCATGGCCGCCCGTCACCCGCCCATCCGCGGCGCGGAGCCTGCCCGCCCCGAACTCGTGCAGGCCGTGGGCCGGGCCGTCGATCACTACAACGCCGGACGGTGGCGCGCGGCCGAGACCGAAGCTCGCCTCGCCCTTGGGTTCGCGCCCACCGATCCGTCGGCGCTCAACGTGGTGGCCGGCGTGGCGATGCAGGAGGGGCGGACAGCCGACGCGGTCGCGCTCTTCCAACGCGCGCTGGGGGCACAGCCCAGGAACCCGTTCATCCAGTTCAACCTCGGCGAAACCCATCGTCGGGCCCACGCCTTTGCCAAGGCCCTGCCGTACTTCGAACGCGCCGCCGAGCTGAAGCCGGACTTTGCCGAAGCCTTCGCCTACGCCGCCGAGGCTCTGCGCGGCCTGGGACGCGGGGAGGCGGCTGAACGATGCTACCAGACCGCGCTGCGCCTCTCGCCGAAGCTGCCGGTGGCGCTCAACGGTTACGGCCTCCTGCAGCTTCGGCGTGGGAAACCCTCCCAGGCGGCGCCCCTCTTCGCCGTGGCGCTAGATGGGATGCCCCCAAGCCATCCGATGGTCCCGGGGCTGTTGTCGAACCTTGGGATAGCCCGCCTCCAGCTCGGTCAAGGCCTCGAAGGGCTGACCGACCTGGCGCGCGCCGTGGAGTTGAGCCCGCACGCGGCGGACTTATGTCGCCTGCTGGCCAGCAGCTTGCGCCACACCAAGGTCGTGCCCTCTAGCGGGATGTTCCGCGAGGTTCTGATCAGGCTCTTCGACCGCGACGACATCAATCCGCGTAATCTGGCCACGGCGGCCCTGGCGGTCCTGCGACACGACGTCGGGGTCGATCGACTGCTGCGCGCCATCGAGGCGCGCCCCGCCGACACCGGGCGGATCATCGCCGAAGACGGCGCGGTCGCCGCGCGCCTGGTCCAGGATCCGCTGTTCCTGGTCCTGCTGGGATCGGCCCCCATTCCAAACGTCGCGGTCGAGCTGCTCATGGTGCGCCTGCGTTCGGATCTGCTTGCCGCAACCGATGAGGCGCCCGAGGCTCTCGATGACGAATTGCCCTTGGCGACCCGCTTGGCCCGCCAGGCCTTTCTCAACGAGTACGCCTACTTTGTCAGCGCTGACGAAGACCAGGGCGTCGAACGGCTCGGCCAGGCGCTCGACCGTGATGATCTGGGCCGCCGTCCAGGCGACGCCGTTCGGATCGCTATCCTGGCGGCATACCGCCCTCTGAGCGCGACCCCGCTCGCGGCCAGGCTGTTGCGCGATCCCGTGCCGGACATCGCCGACCTGGTCCGCGAGCAGGTCACCGAACCGGCGCTGGAGACGGAGTTGCGCGCCAGGCTGCCGGTGCTCAAGACGGCCACCGACCCCGTCTCAATCGCGGTCCAGCGGCAGTACGAAGAGAACCCCTATCCCCGGTGGACGCGCTGCGGCCTCGGGGCGCCGCTGCCCTTCGCCGACGCCGTGCGCGTCGCCCTGCCGCATCTTGGCGAAGGACAGGCGCCGGAGGTCGCACGCCCGCGGATCCTCATCGCTGGCTGCGGCACCGGATTGGAGACCATGCGGGTCACCAACACCTACAAGGATGGGTCGATCCTGGCCGTTGACCTTAGCGCCGCGAGCCTCGGCTACGCGATGCGGAAGACCCAAGAATACGGCCTCGCCAACGTCGGGCACCTGCAAGGCGACATCTTGGACCTTCCGGTCCTCACCGAGCGGTTCGATCTCATCGACAGTTTCGGCGTGCTGCACCACATGGCCGACCCGGACGCGGGTCTGCAAGTGCTGTCGGGTCTGCTCAAACCCGGCGGCCTGCTGTCTATCGGCCTCTACAGTGAGCTAGGACGCGGCGGCGTGGTCGAAACCCGCGCCCACATCGCAGCCCGGGGCTATCCCGCCACGCCCGAAGGGGTCCGCGACCTGCGACATGACCTGATGACCCGCCCGCGCCCGCTCGAGCTGGAGGTGGTGTTGAGCCCGGCCTCCGATTTCTGGACGACGTCGGACTGCCGCGACCTCGTCTTCCACGTCAACGAGCATCGCTTCACCCTGCCGCAGGTCGGTCAGATGTTGGATACCGCTGGACTGGACTTCCTCGGGCTTCAGTTTGGCCATGCGGCAGACCGAACCCGCTTCCTTGCCGAGCACCCGGCGCCAGGCGCGATCCAGGATGTACAGACCCTGCAACGATACGAGCTGGATCATCCGGAGGTGTTCGGCGACACCTACCGGATCTGGGCGCAGCGCCCACGCCATCGGCGGCGTTGATGACTCATGCGCCTCAACCGCCCAAGGTGGACCTGGCGCATTATCGAGGGAGGGTGACATCTCTATCTGGCACGGGGGTGACATTACTATCCGGCGGTGTGGGTTCTAGCTGAAGTGCGACTAGGGGTCACTGCACGAAGGTGGTGTTTATGTACGCCAGTGAAGAACGGATGGCGAACATTCGAGAGGGATGTTCACGCCGCGAGCAATGACGACGGCTCTGTGCGGAACGGCCTGAGCTGATCCGGCCCTGCCGGCCGGTCATCCCGTTCCCAGCTATAGTCACCGGTGAGCGAGATATGCTCCCAGCCGAGTGGCGCGATATGGCGGGCGATCTCATCCGGCGTGCTCATGTCTGCCAATGCCCGTTCGAGATAGCGCGTATTCCACAGGATGATCGCCGCAACCAGCAGGTTGAGACCTGAGGCGCGGTAGGACTGGTTTTCGAAACGGCGGTCGCGCAATTCGCCGAGTTGGTTGAAGAACAGCGCGCGGGCGAGCGCATTGCGCGCCTCGCCCTTGTTCAAACCGGCCTGGGTTCGCCTGCGCAGATCGATGTCCTGCAACCAGTCGAGCATGAAGATCGAGCGTTCGAGGCGCCCGATTTCGCGCAGCGCCAGCGCCAAGCCGTTCTGACGCGGATAGGCTGACAGTTTGCGCAGCATTGCCGACGCGGTGACGGTCCCGGTTCTTATCGAGGTGGCCAGCCGCAGCAGTTCGTCCCAATGCGCAGCTACATGATGGCGCGCGATCGGATCGCCGACCATGCCGGCAAGCAACGTCCCCGCCTCCTGACCGGGCAGCAGGTGCAGGCGACGCTCTTTAATGTCGCGCAGCCGGGGCGCGAAGCGATAGCCGAAGAACGGCATCAGCCCGAACACATGGTCTGACGCGCCGCCCGTATCGGTATAATGCTCTTCGATCGACTGACCAGTCTGATGGTACAGCAACCCGTCGAGCACATAGGGCGCCTCGCCAGCGGTCGCGGCGATTATCCGCGATGCGAACGGATCATACTGGTCCGAGATGTGGGTGTAGAACGACACGCCCGGTTCGTTTCCGTTGCGCGCGTTGATGTCGCCGATCGCGGCGCCGCGCCCCCCGGCATGGAATTGCTGCCCGTCGCTCGACGAGCTTATGCCGCTCCCCCATAGTCCAGCGAGCGGCATCGTCCGATGCGCCTCGATCAGTCGCCCCAGCGCGTCGCCATAGGCGGTCTCGCTGATATGCCAGTCGTGGAGATGAGCGAGTTGGCGCAGGCTGGCGCCGTGGCAACTGTCCGCCATGCGGGTCAGCCCAAGATTGATGCCGTCGGCGAGGATCACGGTCAGCAACGCGTTGCGATCTTCGACTTGGCGGCCTTATCGCCGGTGGGTGAAACAGTCGCCGAACCCAGTCCACGTATCGACATCGAGCAGGATGTCCGTGATTTTCACGCGGGGGAGACGGTCATAAGCGGCGCGGCGCGCAACCTCGGCCGCAGGCGGCGTGATGGCCCTCAGCGGCGAGATCATCAGGCCGTTTTCGTCGAGCCGGACTTGGGGCAGTTCGCCCTGTCGGGCCAGCACGGTCACCCGCCTGATCGCGCTATCCAGTCGCTCGCGGCGATCCTCGATATGATGCTCAAACTGGGTTTCGACCGCGAGCGGAAGCGGCCCCTTTTCGCGCAGCGCCGCGAAGGTGGCGGGCGGGATCAGATAGGCGTCGAAGTCCCGGAACTGTCGGCTGCCTGCCACCCAGATATCACCGGCACGCAACCGGTCCCGAAGCTGCGACAGCGCGCAGAGTTCATAGGCCGCGCGGTTAATGACACCGTCGTGGATCACGAAGGGTCGCCAACCCGCCGGCACGAAGCGCAGCGGCGCGGTGTCTGGCAGGCGTCGTTTCCCGGTCCGGTAGAGATCGGCGATGACGGCCAGTGCGTCGAGTATACCCTGTACCGGCGCCGCGCCGCGAAACGCGAACGCCCGCAGAAATTGGCCGGCGAACAGCTTCACCGTGCGATGCCGCTCAATCAGCTCAGCCGTGCGGTCGATCATCTCGGGGCGGACGAGTATCTCCGCCTGGGCAACAGCGGAGCCGAACCGCTCCCAGTCGAACGGGCGGATACGCGCAAGGGATTCGACACCCTTGGCGTGCGCGTCGATCAGCACCCGACAGCTATCGGTCAGGATGCGCAGATGCCCCTGCATCTCTCGCACCGTCCTGATCGCCTTGTCGCGCGTCCGGTTCTCCGCCCGCCGCGTCATGCTGCCGAGCAGCTTATCGAACATTGTGAGCGTGGCGTCGTTCAGACTTTCCTCGATGCGGATGGTTGCGGCCGCGAGCGTCGCATAACGGCGCAGCGGGCTGAGTTCTCCCAGATGCTGCGGCGTGATCCGCACCGCCTCGTCAGCCAGCCGGTCGAAGGTCGCCGATGGGATCATGGCGGCGCGGTCTGGATCGAGACCGAGCGTCCGGACATGATCGAGCCGTTCCAGCAGCCGGAGAATGTTGCGTGGCGCCGGTGATTGCGGCGCGTTGCGCAGCCAGGCCAGCCATGTCGGTCCCTGATCCGATCGTCGGGCCAGCAAGGCGTCGAGCGCCGCCAGTCGGTCGGTCTCGATGCCACTGGTCAGGATTTCATGGGTAAGTTGCTCGGCTTGCTGCCGCGCGTGCCTGACGATCGCCTCGATGACCGCGGATGGTGGTAAAAGCACCCGTCGTCGTCGCAGTTCATCGACCACGGCGCCGGCGAGCTGGAGAGGCTGGGCAACAGTTTGCGCGACCGGCATCGCGAACGCCACGATCGCGCGAAAGTGGTTCCGGTCGAATGCGACATAGCTGAACCGCTTCATGAGATCGGCGAGATGGGCGCGCCGCGTTTCGTCACGACGCGCGTAATTCTCAAACGCCGTGGCCGGCACGCCTATCTGATTGGCCACGAAGGCGAGGATGGCGCTCGGCGGTTTCTCACCCGCCTCCAGCACACGTCCCGGCCAACGCATGTAGAGCAGCATGATCGCGAACCCGAGCCGGTTCGGCGCTCCCCGGCGTTCGCCGACAAGATCGAGATCCTCGCGGCTGAGGGTGAAGTGCCGAGCGATCTCACGTTCGTCGGTCGGGGGATCGCAATGCCGCGCCAACGCCTCGCGTGTCAGCAACTGCCGCCTTGCCATAGGCCACGACCTTTCTGCGCGGTGTCCGTCAGACGGTCCTCTGGCGGCCAGCATGATTATGTCCGCCAACTCTGGACCCGCGATGGCTATTCGGACAAGAATGGAAATCGATGAGAAAACGGACAGATCGGGACCGACCATGGCGCTGATCGGCTATGCGCGGGTCTCGACCGGAGACCAGAAGCTGGCGCTCCAGCATGACGCGCTAACTGCGGCCGCATGCGAGCGTATCTTCGACGATCACGCGTCCGGCGCAAAGACGGATCGACCGGGCCTAGCCGAAGCGCTAGCCTACTTACGTGCGGGTGACACGCTTGTCGTCTGGAAGCTCGACCGGCTCGGTCGTTCTATGAGCCACTTAATCGAGAAGGTCGGCGAACTTGCCGCGCGCGGCGTCGGCTTCCGTTCACTGACCGAGCAGATCGACACCACGACGTCGGGCGGGATGCTCGTATTCAACATCTTCGGTTCGCTTGCGCAGTTTGAGCGCGACCTGATCCGCGAACGCACCAATGCTGGATTGAGGGCGGCGCGCGAGCGAGGTAGCCTTGGCGGCAGGCGCCCCGTCATCACGCCAGACAAGTTGCGCAAGGCGCGGGACCATATTGCGGCGGGGCTGACCGTGCGCGAAGCGGCCACTCGTCTCAAGGTCGGCAAAACCGCGCTCTACAAGGCGCTCGAAGGCACCGATGCCAGAACCACGGTCAAAGCATGAGGAAAGAGTGATGCACGAACGCGATCCCAACATTGTCACTTCGAGCCTGTCCGGCGTCGTCACCGAGCAGGACATCACCGTGAGGGTGAACATCATCCGGCTGGAAAATAAGCCGGGCTGGTCGCTCGAAGTCGAAAACGAGCATGGAACGTCTACGGTCTGGGACGACCTGTTCGCGACTGACGAGGCCGCGCATGCCGCTTTCCGTCAGACCGTCGATGAAGAGGGTATGCGCGCTTTTCTCGATCAGGCTGTCGTCATCCCTTTCCGGCGGTAACAGCGACGCCGTCAGATGTTCGCTGTTCGTGCGATCCTAGCGTACGTAAACGCCACTTTCGTGCAGTGACCCCCAGTTGGCGCAGAGAAGCTCCAGCTGGTCGGGCGTCGTCACATGGTTGGGCTTCATACGCGAAACAGGGATCGTGTGATGGACCTCGAAACAGCTCTCGGCCAAGGCCGCGCCGTAGTCGGCGATGAAGTCGTTGTCGCACCGCTCGCAGAAGAGCCGTCCGTGTTTCTTGCGGAAGTCCTGCTTGAAAAGATGGGGCGCGGCGCCGGACCGTTCATTTCGCATGTGGGCCACGAACTTCGGGTTGCCCTCGATCCAGCGTTGCTCCTCGTCGGTCAACGGGACTTCCGGCTGTGGCGCGGCGGCCCCGCCACCCTTGGACCCGGCCGAGGCTCGCAATTTCAACTCGCCCTGAGACACAACCTCGAAGCCACGATCTCTCGTGATCTCGAAGATTACCGGGCCGGACGAAAAGACGTTCGGCGTCGTATAGGTGCGCAAGGCCTCCGCCAAGGCGACGCCGAAGACCTTCTTGGGCGGCAGCGGCTCTCCGCTGTCGGGAGGAACCAGCCAGTAACCCGTGGCGTCCCGGAAGCGCGTGTAGCGTTCGATGTTCTGGAGATCTTCGATCGCGTCCCGGATATGGCGCGCCTCCACCCGCCTGAGTTGGGATGGGGAAAGACCCTCGGGGCGTCGCTCGACGGTACCGTCGAGGATAGAGGCCAGGGCATAGTGGGGCATCCAAGGGATGTTCAATCGCATGAATGGCCAGACTTCTCGCGAGCTACCCTGGCTGGCCCGGACCAAGGCGGCGGCCTGTTCGGCCGGCGAGCCCTTCAGCCGCAGCAGTGGGACGATCTCGACGTCGTCGGCCGCGGGCTTCATCAACCGCCTACGCGGCGGCGGCGGCTCCAAGGTGACATAGGGTCGGAGACGCTCACGCAGCAGCCGGGCCAGCACAAGCGCTAGAGCTTCGCGAAAGTCGCTGTCCTTGATCTCGTCGGGCGCGCCCGAGCGCCACAGGACGATGCTGTAGTCGTGAAGCTCGACCTTGGTGGCCAGGGGCTCACCACCGGGACGGATCATCTCAACCTTGGTCACATCTTCGATGGCCACGACATCCCCTATGGCTTTGGCTTCGCGCGGCTCAGCTAGCCGTCGCGAAGACCCTGGTGCCCACCGCCTCAGCCGCCACCTCCGCGTCGCCATCCTCGACCGACGTGCCCAAGCCGCGCACGACCGCGGCCCATTCCTCAAAGTGCTCGGTGCCCCAGTTGTTCTTAGCCAGATTGCAGGCCAGGTGGGTGATCTGGACGTTCGCGTCGTCGTAGGTCGGATTGGCGCTGTCGATACGGTCGGCCGACGGCTGCAGCATGACGTTGCGGGTTTGGGCCACGAGCGGGCCGCGGCACAGGGCGCAGGCACCGCCCTGGTCGTCCTGCCACTTGCGCACCAGGAGCGCGAAGAGGTCCGAGAAGGCCGGCGCGGTCCGGATCGGGTTCATCCGCATCGACACCTCGCCGCCCTTGGCGACACGATCCAGGATAAGGTTGGCCATCCGCATGGCCTCGACATTGATCGACTTGGGCGTCTGCTGGCCGACGGCCTTGGCCAGCGCCATGTAGGCGGCCACGTCCGGCGAGACATGCAGTTCCAGCGGCGTGACGGCCAGACCCAGCACCGCGAGCCGCTCCTCCCCGACAGCCTCGGCGACCTGCCCCCGATTTTCCGCCCCAAGGGATCGGTAGGCGTTCGGAACGAGCTCACGGGCTGTCGGGAAAGGCGGTCCGACCAGGTTGGCCGCCTCGACGACCACCACGGCGTGCGGCCAGCGATCGACGCCGAACCGCGCCATCGCCAGGGCATAGGCCTCTGGCGGCACGATCTTGCGCGTCTCCAGCATCTGGTTGGGCTGGACCACGACCGCCGAGATGAGGCGGCTTCGATGGTCAGGATCGTCCGTGTCCTCCCCCGACGTGCCGACATAGAGCAGGACGTCGCGGCCGACCCTGAACTCGGCGCGCAGACGGCGAAACACCGACGCCCTGGTGAAGCTGAGACAGGGCCAGCCGTCGCCGATCTGCGCCCACTCGCTCTTCAGAAACACGCGCCCGTCCGGCGCCATCATGTCCGACAGTATCATCCGGCCTTCCCCCAGGTTGAGCCTGGCCCCGGCGCCCTGCTAACGTCAAGCTTGCAGCGGCCCGAGCAGCGCCCGCCGGGCTTGCAGGCCAAATGGGTGCCGATAAAACGGGGCGCAGCAAATAGTGGGAGTCCGAGAATCTTGGCAGGGGAGGGGGCGGCGAACGCGTCTGGCGGCGGTCGGGCGGCGATGGACGGGTTCGAGTACCAGCTCGACGTCTCGGTGTTCTGCGCCCTGCGTCTGCTGTTGATCACCAAGTCCGCCGGCCAGATCACACTCGAGCCCGACAATGATGAGGACCTCGAAGCCGAGCTGGACCAGAGCCGGGTGGAACCCCATGCCGAACTCGACGGCGCCGATCGTCTGATCGTCCAGATCAAGCTGCGCAAGACTGGGGCCTGGTCGGTCCCCGCCTTCAAGTCCCTGCTGGAAAGCCGTCCGCGCCGCCTGGCCGCCGAAGACCATTTGAAGACGCCCGGCGTCCGCTTCCTGCTGGTGACCACGGCTGGCGTCACGTCCGGGCTACGCGACCTGGCGGTCGGGGACCTAGAGGAATGGCCGCAAGAGGTGCCGCTGCCGGCCACCATCGCCGATATCCTGCCGCACGCCGCCCCGGGACGGGTCGCGATCCTCGCTGGCTTGTCGGAGCGCCTGCTCCACTTGGAAGTCAGCGACACTCTCCAAACGCTGCTGCACGTGCCCGCCACGCAGCTGGAGACATGCCGCGCCCACCTGCGCGAGGACGCCCGACGCCGGATGCGGGGTCGAGCGCCGGGGGTCTGGACCCGCGAGGAGCTGGTCGGCACGATCAAGCAATTTGGCGGGATGCTGGCCAGCGCGCCAAACCTCGACGCCTTCGTGGCGCCGTCGAACTTCCCGAAGATGCGCGCGGCCCTGGAGACCCATGGTGCCGTGGTCATCACCGGGCCGTCGGGCAGCGGCAAGACCTGGTCGGCCTTGAAGCTCTGCGAAGAGGCCATCGCCAGTGATCCGCGCCGCAGCCTGAAGATCCTCAATCCCGGCGCGGGCCCATCGGCGACGCGCTGTGTGACCGAGGACCTGCCGTCGGTCTACTATCTCGAAGACCCATGGGGGCAGTACAGCCTCCTGCCGGCGGGACAGGCCTGGTCCGCTCAGCTGCCTCGGATCCTGCCAGACGCGGGTCCCGGCCGCCAGTTCGTGGTCACGACCCGGACCGATATGCTCGTCCAGGCCAACGCCCTGGACGCGCTGTCGCGTTGGACGATCGCGCTCGAGGCCGAGCACTATGTCGATGGCCCGTTGGAGGCGATCTACGACAACCGTGTCGTGGCGCTGCCGGCCGCGCGCCAAATGCTCGCCTTCAGCCACAAGGGGGACGCGCTCGAGAGGCTTGAAACGCCGCTGGAACTGGACCTTTTCTTCAACACGCTGGCCGAGGGCCCGCTCGACGGCGAGGCCCAAGCAAAGCTGCTCGAGCGCGCCTTCGCCAAGGCCAATCGAGACGCGGTTGAAGCCGACGTGCACGGCTACCTCGCTGACCTGGCGACGCCGCGAGAGGCGGCGATCCTCTGGGCGCTGCTGACGACCTGGGGCCAGGTCAGCCGGCCCCAACTGGTGGCGGTGCAACAGCTCCTGCGGCGGCACGCGGCTTACCGCGCCGGCGCCCTGGTCAAGCTCGTCGACCGCCTCGTGGCTACGCGCCATCTGCGCCAACCCGGTCAGGTCGTGTCCTATCGTCACCCCAGCACCCAGCAAGCCCTGGAGTCCTATCTCGTTCAAAACGGCCCAGAGTCGGTCGCCGCGTTCGAGGACCTGTTGGGCGCTCTGGTGGCCGCGCCCGGGTCCGACACTTGGCCGGTCGAGACGGCCACACGCTGTCTGCCCCGCTGCGCGGCCTTGGCGAGCACGTTCGAGGACGGCCTGACCTTCGCGCCTTCGGCCCAGGCCATCGAGATCATCGATCGCTGGATCGACAACGGCCTGGTTGAGCCGGACGCCCGGTTCGCAGACCTCTTGGAACTGGCCGCCGAGGTGGGGTCACCGGCCTGCGTCGCCGCCGAAACCGCCCGCTTCCTGCTGCGCCGCGTCCAGCGGGGGGGCGAGCACTTCGACGATCAATGGGCACCCTGGGAGGTCGACGAGGCGTGGCGCGCGCGCATGGAGGGGCACCCAACGGTCAGGACCATCATCGATCGCTTCACCCGCGAACGGCTGCCGATCGAAGACGATGGCTTTCCCATCGCCTTCGTCGACGAGTGGCGACGCCTGGCCGGCGATCTAACCGATGCGTTTCTCGTCGCGGCCCAAATGATCGTCGAACACGACCTCTATCGAAACGCCGACCTCGTCACCAAAGGCGCGTCGGCCAACCTCGAGCGGTTCGACCCGGTCGTACAAGGCGCGATCGGCCAACTGGCCCGCATCCGCAGCGCCTGGGCCGACGACGGTGAACTTGCCCGACAGGTCCGCGACCACGAAGTCGACGCCGCCTATGCCGACAACTTCGGCGACCCCGGCTACCCTGAGGGTCAGGCCCTGAGCGAGATCATCGACGGCTTCGTTGAGGCTCTGCGCGAGCAACGGGGGTGGCGCGCTATCGCCGCCCACCCCCGCGCCGAGGACTTCGCGTCGGCCTGGGCGACGGCGGTGAGCAAAACCACTGGCTCGGGCGACCCCGAAGAGCTCACCGCCCTGCTCGACCATTGTGCTCGGGCCAGGATCGAACGCAGCGCCTGGAGCACGCTGACTCGGTGCTGGCGCCCTGAATTGCGGCCCCGGCTGCAGACGCGGCTGGCGAACCCGGCCATTGATCCGTCGGTCGAGGTCGAAGTCGTGCTCTGTGCCCTCGTCCAAGCACCGGAGCTGATCGGCGACCGCTTGGCCGAGGCCAGCGACGCGGCCGCCGTGACCCTGATCGCGGCGCTTCACACCGCCCTGCGCCGCCACGGAGTTCGCGCGATTCCGCGACATCTGCGGCTCGCGCTCAGCAAGGCGCCGTCCGATATCGCCGCGTTGCTGCGGGGCCTCCCCTCGGGCAAGCGTCCGGCGCGGGCGGTTCACCAAGGGGCCATCGCGCGCCTGGAAGCGGCCGTGCCGCTTGCGCCCAGCGAAATCGTCGGGGACCTGATCGAGGTCTTGATCGCTTCGGGCCGGCGCCCGCTGGCGGCCATGGCGCGGTGGCTGCACGAGGCCGAAGATCCCGACGAGGCCGTCAGGGCCTTGCAAGCCGCCGGGCGGCTGGGCGGGGAATATCTGCTCTGGCAAGGGCTGGTCCACCCAATCGCCGACGCGCGGTCGACCGCCCTGGAGCTCCTGGCCGACAGCCTGCCTACACCCTTGCCGCCGAACATCCTGGCCATGGCGGCCGACAAGGGCTCAGGCGTCCGCCGAGCTTTGATCGAGGCCCTCAAGCCCCGCCGCCATCCCGACCATCAGGCCGTCCTGCTGACGCTTCTGGATGACACTTGGTCCAACGCCGATCCGCAACATGATGAGCCGCCGCATTATCAGGTCGCTCATGACGCCTTGCGGGCGCTCGAGCCCTATCCGGACACCCCGGTGAGGCTAGGCGAAAGGTTGCTGGCGCTGGCCTTGGCCACGCCAGACCCGGCCTTGCGCGATAAGGCCCTTGCGTTCGCGGCGCGACGGTGCGGGCCCGAGGCGCGGCGGATGGTCTGGAGACTGGCCTGGTCGAAACCGGCGGGTTGGGACAAGATCGCCGCGCTCGAGGCCCTCACCGCCGCCGAGATCGTCGAGTCGGCGATCCTGGATCACTTGGACGCTCACTTCATTCAGCGTCTCTCACCGCCCTACGCGGTGGCGGCCCTGCGCCTCCATGCAGCCCAAGCCAGCCAGGAGGCCGTCCTGGCCATGGCCGATTGGCTGGCCGCTGACCCGCGTCGACGCGCCCTCCTCTTGGTGATCGCGGATCGGACGAAGCTGCGTGATCCTGCTCTTGCGGCCCAGGTGATCGGCCGATTACCGCCTGAACATCCCGCCCAGGCACTGTTGGACGCCAACCGCAAGCGCAAGCTGGCCACCAACGTGTTGGACGATTTGGGCGATGTGCGCGTTCGGGTGTTCGTGCGCAGGCAGCTGGAACGGGATATCGAGCGGTCGTAATAGCCCACGAGGCTGCTGTCACGTGTCAGAGACGTCGAGTTGCTGACACTCCAAGGCATCGAGGATGCGAAACAAGAAGCCAGCGCTAAAGGTGCCTCGGCTGAGCTTATTTCGAAGGCTGGAGACAGAAATTTCATGACCTCGATCCAACAGGAGACGGACAACATCGGCGTGGTTCAGCTCGCGCCGGGTCATCTCCACGCGCAACAAGCGCACGGCCTTGCGGTCCCAGGGACATTGCTCGGCCTTCGCCCCCAACGCGGTCACCCTTCCTTCAACACAGCCGCGTGCATGTCATATATGACATTATCGTGTCAAATATGAGAAAATCGATTTAAGGTTAACCTTGTAGAAAGAGCTAGCGCGGGCCTTAGGATGCGGTCTAAGTCGCGCGGATTGATGGAGCCCCTTTTTGGCAACGCAGGCGCAACTTCTGTCGCTCGTGCGCTCCTTTTCGGAGCGGGACGACACGCGCTTTCAGTCAATGGCGCTGCAACTTGCCGCAGACGCCGCCAAGCGTGGCCAACGCAAACTCGCCGACGAGATTAGGCTGCTGATCCAAGACGCCCGACTGCGCGAAGCCGGCGCCGTCGAGGTCAGCGGGGGGCCGGTTCCTTTGGTTCGCCCCAAAGGCGAATTGGCCGGTCTCATCTCCGCAGCCTATCCGCTAAGCCGGCTCGACGACATGGTTCTCGACGACGGAGCACTAGAAAGGCTGCATAGAATTGTCGATGAGCATCGCCATAGAGCGCGCTTGGCCGCCCACGGCCTGAAGCCGCGCCGCAAGTTTCTTCTGGTTGGTCCGCCTGGAACCGGGAAGACCATGACGGCATCGGCGCTGGCTGGCGAACTTTCTCTGCCTCTTTTCACGATCCTATTGGATGGGATCATCACCAAGTACATGGGCGAGACCTCCGCAAAGCTCCGTCTGGTGTTCGACGCCATGCGCACGACGCGGGGTGTCTACTTCTTCGATGAATTCGACGCCCTGGCCACCCGTCGGTTGATGGGAAACGACGTCGGCGAAGCGCGACGGATGTTGAACTCCATTCTGCAGCTCCTCGAGGAAGATCAGAGCGACGCGCTGATCATTGCCGCGACCAACCACTCGGAGCTGCTGGATCCTGCCCTGTTTCGTCGTTTCGACGGGGCGATCGAGTACGATCTGCTTACCCGTGAACGCATTCGGGAGGTCTTTGAAAAGGCGCTCTTTGCGTTCGATCTCTCCAGTGTCAACTGGAGCGACGTGGAGGCCGCCGCCATTGGGCTGAGCCAGGCGGAGATGGTCCGTGCCGCCGAGGACGCCGCCCGCACAGCCGTACTCGATCACGACGCTCAGTTCAGCACGGCCATCCTTGTCGCCGCTGCATGCGAGCGTAACCGCCCCATATAAGCGAAGCGATAGCTTCACTGTCGTTTGACGAGAATCGATAAGTGAGCCCAACGTGGCGCTATGGCTGTCGAACGACCCCACCTGCTCATCCAAAATCCCGGTCGAAGGCTGGAATTCACCGCTAAAGGCGCGGGTGGAACGTCCGCGACGTATCCTGCCGTTCAGAACCGAGCCGCCGGAGCCCGACGGATTCTCGGTGAGGTGAAGGCGGTCGTCGCTCAAGCCAAGGAACGGGTGGGCGACTACCCCGACGACGTCCTGCCGATGACCGTTCGCGCCACGACGCGTCATGGCGTGAACGCCTCCGTGCCCGCGCCCAGGCGCAACGACATTCTTTCGGTCTTTGGCTACGATCAAGCCGCCCGGGTCAACGTCGCGCTAGATCCCTCCACCGTGGAGTCATTCGAGGCGGCCGCTGAAAAGTATGTCGCCTATGGAGACGGGCGTAAGCCCCACCACTTCAATTTCTTCGAAGCCCAGCCAAAAATCGCCATCACCACCGTCCAGGATCTATGGGCTTCCAAGCTGGCGCTGCCGGGATTGGATGACGACTTTCAATGGGAAGTCTGGTTGCAGCCAGTCGCCGAACCTCGGTTCCGGCAGGCGATCGAGAACCTGCGGCTGCAGAACCCACCGCGCGCTGTCGAATTTGCTGGCGTCAGGGTTCTTGGGCTGAGTGCCACCCGACGAGCTTTCGAGGATCTTGCGCGCAGCGCGTCAATCGCCCAGCTTCGGCCAGCGTCGACACTCAACACTAGCCTGCTGCAAATGCCGGCCGGCGTCCAAGAGGCGGCGGTTATCGCCGCGTCGCGACGCGTGACCGCAGCGACCGTCGAAGCTCCGGCTGTCTGCATTCTAGACACCGGCGTGCGCGGGACCAATCCGCTCCTGAACCCTGCACTCCGGTTCACGGCCGTGGTGGGGGGTGCCTATCCTGCGGACGACTACAGCGGCCACGGTACAAAGATGGCCGGCTTGGCGCTGTTCGATGATTTGCCAGGCCTCATAAACGGTGGCTCGGTCGCCCTGTCCGTGAACCTGGAATCTGTAGCTATCGAGCCCCCGCCTGGCGCCGCCTCCCCAGGATCATTGCCTGCCGCCCGCCTCAAGGAGGCGGTCGATCTGGTTGAGCGCCAACATCCAAGAGCTCGGACCTTCTGCCTTGCGATGAACGCCACGGAGGAGTCGGAAGACGGCGCGCCGTCGAGCCTGTCCAGCGCCGTCGATGCCTTGGCCTCAGAGATTGCCAAGCCGCGCCTGTTTTGCGTGGCCGCCGGTAATCTGGATGGCGCCGCGCCGAGGGATGGCGACTATCAGGCTCTAAACGAGATCACGGGCATCAGATCACCGGCCCAGGCCTGGAACGCGATCACGGTCGCGGCCTGCACGGACCTTGATGGCGTACCGGCGACCCATGCCGCAGTGGCGCCTATGGGTGACCTCAGTCCGTGGTCGCGAACGGCGATCAATTGGGAGCGGCGTCATAAGCCGCCATCCAAGCCCGACATCGTCTTCGAAGGCGGCAACCAGATGATCGATCGGGTGTCCGCTGCAATTGGCCAGCACCGCGATCTCTGCCTGTTGACGACGTCGAACGATCCGGCCGCGCCCTTGACACTGACCGCACAGACCAGTGCGGCGACGGCCGCCGTGGCGGGGTTCTGCGCGCGGTTGCAAGCCGAGTATCCGCGACTGTGGCCGGAAACGATCCGAGGCTTGCTCGTCCACGCGTCGGAATACACCGACCCGATGAAAGCTCGCGCCCACGCCGCAGCGGTGGGCGGTTCGCCGGGGAGCTTCCAAAACGCCCTGCTGGCCCGCTACGGCTATGGCCGGCCTGACCCCTCCATGGCGATGCAGAACGCGGAAGACGCCCTGACCTTCATCATCCAGGGCAACCTCGTCCCACTGCGCTTGAACGAAAAGGAGACTGGCGCGGTTCTGGGGTACATGCGGTTTCACGCTCTCCCTTGGCCGATTGAGGTCCTTGAGGCACTGGGGGACGTAGAGGCGGAACTTCGGGTCACGCTCTCGTACTTCGTCGAACCGAATCCGGGGGCGGCGATCAAGGGCGACATGGACGCCTATCCGTCACACGGACTGGACTTTGATGTAATGCGCCCAGACGAATCCGAGGACCAGGCGATCGCTCGCAAGAACGCGGCCGTCCCTCAGGTGCGCCGTTTTCTGGCGCCGACCCAGGAGTGGGATTTCGGCAAGTTTCGAGGTCGTGGCGGATTGCGCCACGATCGCTTGAAGGTCCCTGCTGAAGACCTCGCGCGCATGGGCGGCGTTACCGTCTATCCTCGCAAGGGGTGGTGGTCACGCGACCACCTCGAACAGCAGGTCCGGTATTCGCTGATCATCTCGATCCGCACACCGGGTGAAGAGATCTACACCGAGGTCGCCAACCAGATCGCCATCCTAAACTGATCGGCACCGGATCATCACTTGGCTGACGTTCTGCCGGGCCTCCCACGGCCGTCCTTTCTTGAAGGAAATCGTGTAGTCGCCCGGAGATTGGCAGGCGAAACGGTAGATGGTTTTGCTTGTAGTGCCGAAGCCTTGAGGGGGCGGGCTTTCTGAGGAAAGCACCGTAATGCCGCTCGGCGTCTCCAACGTCAGTCGGAAACCCGAGGCAAGGCCTGCGGCCGCAGCAATCTCGAACGCTTCGCCCGGAGACACCTCACCCGAGCCGTTAAGTTCAAAGCGTTGCATGGCGCCCAATCACCGGCTCACGGGGTTGCGACTTCGAGGGCGTAGAATGGGAAATCCTCGATCTCGCATTCGGCGTAGGCGATCCGAAAGAAGCCTGCTTCTCCGGCCCCCTCGCCCCAGCTGTTCTTAGCGATCCAGCAGCCGTCGGCGTCGTCATAACCGACTATACAGATCGCGTGATATTCCTTGTCGGTGCCGAGAACGTGGCGATAGACGCCCGATTGATAGGCGGAAAAGTCTTCGTAGACGGCCATGCCGCCGATCACCGGCGCCTGAGCCACGGCTCGCTTGCGACCCTGATGTGTCGCCAGGACACGATAGGTCGTCACGCGCAGGGCCGGGTCAATTTCCACACAACCGCCATTCGTGTCGTAGGCAAGGTTCGATTGCAAACCCACTCCATGAAGCCGCGCTCGCTCAAGGGCCGGAACGAAGTCCCACCCCTCGTCGCATGTGGCGCCGCCACAGTGAAAGAGGTGGCCCTCTGATAGATCGAGCCGCAGCCCGTCGCGAATCCAGAACGTGCTCTCCATGGCGGCGCATAGGGCAAACGCCATGCAGGATCCGCAGTCTCCTTGGTCCTTTACGGGCGTGACCCGCCCGTCCAAATCGGAGCGCCAGTCCACGCGTGGCGGCGGCGGGGCAGCGGCGAGATCGTCGAGTCCGCTATCGGATGCTCCGGCGAGAGCTTGAGCGCTAGGCCCGGATCGAAGGCCGAAACGACGTCCCCTTGTCCCGGTGAATTCCGGCCGCCCAACCCAGGCCGATGTCTCAGCCGCGACCCAACTGCTATCGGCTTTCTCCGCAATGGCAGCTCTAATTTCAGCGATATCCATAAAGCCTGACCACGCGAGTTTCTGTTCAACGATCAGTGTGGAGAACCGCAGCCATAAATGGAAGCGCGGCCATCCAGCCTAAGAACAGTGGGCGGTGTGGGAAGTGCACAACGGTCAGCCGCGTCGATAGGCCCTTCATGGGTCCGGGCCAAATGCGGCGTCGTGGGGGCCAAGCTCAATATGCCGATCTCATGTGCTCGGGCGCACTTCACCAAACAAGAGCCAGAAGGCCCGCAACAAAGGTGACAAGGTCGTCTCGTCGACGTGCTCGACGATCAGTTCGGGCAAGTTGGCCTGGCCTCGCCATGCGGCCCGAGAGGTCTCGTGATCTCCCAGCACCAGTTCGTACCCATCGATGCCGGTGACGGTGACCAGGATCGCCCAGGGTCCCTCCACGCCGAAGGCGCTAAGCTTGGCGACAGTCGCGCGGCAGGTGTCGAAAAGGCCGCCTTCGAACTTCTTGGGCCAAACATACCGAGCCGCCTGACCGCGCGCGCCCTCGGTTTCACGGCCGATGGTCCAGGCGTAGTCCGTCCAGCCTCGCCAGTGCGTCAGGGCATAGCCCTCCACTTGGTCCATCGGCGGGGTCGGTTTCAAAATCGGCGTATAGGCGAGAACGCCTTCGAGCGTGTTGAGCGTGGAGTAGCCGGTCCCTGCAAGCCGAGGCAGCAAGGCGTTGTCGAAGCTGATGTCCAGCGTGCGTGTCTCCCGCAACACGCTGAGTGGCGCGACCGTGGCGATCGCGCCTGGTTCGCCAGCCAAGCGAAAGGGCATGTGCGTTCCAAAAGAAGCCGAGACGGCCTGGTCATGCAGCGCACGGAGCCGAATAGGGATTTCCTCCGAACCCAGGAACGCCTGACGCAGCTGGTGGGTGTCCATCTCGTACTTGCCCTGGCTGTGGCGTCCATAGAATTTGAACGACTTCTTGGCGATGACCCGATGGGGGGCCGAAAGGCTCGCAGTTATACGCAAGACAATGACGCCGCCCTCCGGCGCGATCGCGATCCAACGCGGTCGCACGCCGGCGAGGCGCGGCTCGACCCCGTCCTTGAGCAGGTCCTCGAACCGCTGGATCGCCATATCGCGGTTATCCAGCGCAATCGGATGCAGGCTCTTGGCGATCCCGCTCGCCTCGCCGATCCCAAAGATGAGGTCGCCGCCGTTGGTGTTGGCGAGCGCCGTGACGTCGGCCAGGAATTCCCTGACGTCGTCGTCCTTGCCACCGGGCAGTTCACGCTTGAACTCCAGGGTCCGACCTTCGGAGACGCCGCGGTTGATTAGCCCCTGGATATCGATGGCGGAAATCGAGTCGATCGGTCCATCGATCATCGCGAGGCCCTCATATCTGTTTGGCCCGCCCTCACGTCGCTGGCACGAGCGCAGCGCCCGTCCTACGGCTAACGTCGAGGACGACCACGGCGATCTGTCCGCGCCGGTGCTCGGGGATGCGCTGGACGAGCGCTTCGCGCAGGGCCTGAGGCGTATCTGGGCGCTTCACGGCGCGCCCGGGCGACTGCAATCGCTTGGTGTCGGGCACGTCCGGTCCAAACCAATAGACCAGGTAGATCCCGTATCCTCGGGCCCGCCATTCGATCGCGTAGAAGGCGTCGAGTTGCTCGCTGGCCGCGACCCAGAGCTTATCGTGCCATTGCCCCTTGGCCTCGACGGGCAAACGCAGGTCGTTAAGCGCCAGGACGATGTCGGCCCGATTGTCATCGGGCATCGGATATTCCGGCGTCGTGTCGACGCCATGTCCGATCAGGTCGCGCAGTAGGATGACCACGCTCTTGCTGCAGTCCTCCTCGCCCTTCGGCACGGCGCCGTCGTAGAACATCGACACTTGGTCGACCGCGTCACGGTTCATCCGCGACTGGATCACGGCCAGCGCGTCGACCGCCAGGGCCTGGAGATCTGCCGCGCCCGTGGGGCCTTGGCTTTCGAGCACCGCCGCAAGAGCGTCGAGGGTCGGCGGTGCGAACCCCGCCTCGCGACGAGTTTTAAGCTGCTGGGCGCAGGCGTTCTGCAGGAAGGGCCGGTAACCGTCCTCGAATTCGTCCCGCAACGCCGCCAGGATCGACACGGCTTGCTCGGACGTCTCGCTGGCGATGCGGCGGATTAGGCCGCGCAAGAAGTCCGAAGCGTCCCAGGGATTGGTGTCGCCCGAGCTCGAACCCGACGGTCGCTCAACGGCTGGAAAGGCCTCGCGGAAAACCCTGATGAACCAGGCCAACCGGTCGACCCCCAGGGTGCGGCCGCGACCGTTCTCGTCCGTGGGCCAGCCTCGTCGCCGAATGGACCAAAAGAGGTCTGGGTGCTCCAGCACTAAGGCTTCCAACGCTTCGCGCCGCGCATCGAAGTTGGCGAAGAACGCGACCGCCGACCACAAGAGTCGGTGATCGACATCGCGAAAGCCCGACGCCTCGCGGGCTTCTAGGCGCGTGTTCAAGGTCGACCATTCACCGCGACGGCTGAGATGATCGAGGAGATCGGTCTCGACCGAGGCTGACAGATCCGGAAACTGTTCCAGCCAGTCGGCGGCCAGCTTGGTGGCGATCGGATCGTCGTGTGGCGCGCGCATGAGCCGATAGACGCCGAAGACGTCCTCACGGCGGGCATGGAACTGGGGCTCCAGCGCCAAGCGCCACGTCCGCTCCCAGGCCGCGGGCCGCGTTTTGAACCAACGATCCACGATCTCCTTGAAGGGCGTGGAGATCTTATCTGGGACCGATTCAAAGATCTGGCCCATCGCGACCGAGACAATGACATCCTCGGAGAGATCTTCCAGATCACGGCCCGCCAAGGCTCGTTCGCAGACACCGGCCAGCAACAAGGAGGTGTTGCGGAAACGCTTGCCTTCAACGTGACTTTCGCCGATCTCGCGCGGCGTGGGGTGATCGGCCCGATGTAGGCTGGCTTCAAAGCCCGCCAACATTTGCTCCGCGAGATCCTCGCCGATCCAGTCGACCAAGCGCTCCCGCGGCGAGACGTCGTGCAAGAGGTCGGCGTAACGGTTGAGGTAGACGTCCGCCGGATTGGCTAGGCCCATCCAACTCCCCTCGGCGATCTGCGTCGCGAGCGCCTGGAAAGCACCGCGACGACGCGTGTAGTAGCGCCGGTCGCGGCTCTGCTGGCGCCACTTGCGGATCTTCTCCTTGCGCCGCCAATCGGGAATCCGCTTGCGATCGATCTGGGCAAGAAACGCCTCCAACTCGACGTCCCCAGCGGCCATGGCGCGCGCCAGTATCCGGATGCCGGGGGAAAGCCCAAACGTGTCGCCGGTCTGGGCGATAAGCCGCCGCCAGGTCTCACGGGCGTGCTCCTCGACCAGGTCAGGAAATTCCGGTCTGGCGATCAGGTCCAGTACGTCGGCGTCGGTGAACCCCAACGCTGGATGGATCTCGTGCAATTGCCAGACCCAGTCGATGCTCTGGCGGGCCGGCGCTTCGACCAGGACGACGAACCTTTGGATCGCGCGGCGAAGGGAAGGGGTCTCGCGCAGGAAGACAGCGATGAAGTCGCGCGCTTCCTTCTCGCCGCCATTGCGGTCTCGGATCAGCCGGCACCAGGCGAGCATCTGCTCTGGGCCAACGAGCTGGTTTTTCAGCGCTCGCATCGTCAGCTGGTCGACGAAGCCGGAAAACTCATAGGCGGCGCGCCAGTCGATGTTCTTGGTGGCGGGCGACAGCACCACCAAGGCATCCAGCACCGGCGCGACCTGTTGGTCCTTGATCGCCCGCGACAGGATATGGAGGTCGCCGTAGGCCTCCACGGCGGGGCGCGGTCCATCGGCCCCGGGCAGCAGACCGCTATGGGCTAGGGCCGCGCGCGCGATCGTCATCGCCTCGAAGTGCTCGGCGCCGATCGCGGGGATAGCCTCGACTGCCAGGCGTCGATCATCCTCGCCCTTGCGGCGAAAGAGGATCTCCAGACGAGGAGCCCAACCGTCCCGGGGCCAAAACTCCACAAGCACGTCGAAAGCGGCGTTGCGTTCGTGGAACGTGAAGCCTGGATGAGCGCCCTTCGCCGCGGGATCGGCCTCCGCCGTCATCATGATCGTTTCCAACTCCGCGGCCAGAAGCGGGGCGGCCTCCGACCTGGGCAGGGCCAGGAGCAGGATCGACTTAAGTTGGAAGGCGCTCTGGGGCGCCATCAAGACGCGGCGCAGCTCGTCGACCATTCCCCGCTGCGTCAGGGCCGGCGCGCGATGCTGCCGACCATCGTCGGACGCGAAGTAGGGGTCGGTCCGCGACAACCCTTCAAGCGCGCGCAACAGGAGGCCCGCCTCGCTGGGCGTCAGGTAGGCCGCGTCGCCATAGCGCAAGACGCCAAAGGGATCGGCCGCGATAACCGCCGGCCGCAGGGCAGGACTAAAATAGGCCAGCCAGGCGTGCACGCCGCGCACCGAGGCCGGCACGCCGCCTTGGTAGGACATCAAGGCTAGCAAGCGGCGCGCCGAGGTGTGGTCGATCCGCGCGGCCAGCCATCGCGCGGCCAGAAATTCGGCCATCGCCCGATGGAAGGGCGCCACGCGGTCCCCGCCGTCGCGACGCTCGAACAGCATGCTTGAGACCACGATCCCGAGCGCTTCCGCGGCGGGCAGGGCCACGAGTTCACTCAATGCCAGGTCGCCGTCCTGTGTCGCGCCTTGGGCGCCGAGGTTGATGGCCTCCGCGCCGGTCAGGATCAGCGCGGCGCAGGCCGCGCCGGCTGAGTCAAGAGCCTGCTCCTTGGAGATCGAGGCCAAGGCAGACCTGGGTCGCTCGGGGTTTTGTTCTTGTCGCAATTCATCGGACGCCCGCAGGAACAGGTCGGCGCGATCAAGCGGCAGGCCCTTGGGGCTCGCCGCCAAGCGGTCGACCAGTTGCAGGGTCAGCGGATTGCCATAGAATTCCGCGATCCCGAGCGCGTTCATGCGTTCGACCAAGTCGCGCGCGCCCGCATGGCCGTGCCGCCCGGTCAGGAAATCGACGGCCTCGTCTTCGCCGAAGGCGGAAAGTCGAAACTCGAACGGCTCGCGGCCATAATCCTCTCGGATCGACTGCTTGGCCACGTCGCGCCAGTCGTTGGCGCGGCATGACAGGAAGAATGGCGGACCGCCCAGCTCTGCCAGTTTTTCCAGCACATCCTGGACCGGGTCCTGCTCCTGGGCGCCGGGGAGTTCGTCCAGGCCATCGATCAGGAGCACCTTGCCGGGCGCGACCTGCGCGCGACGGCGCTTGAGCGCCGTGGCCGAGACGAGCTCGAATTTCGGGTCGCGCAGCGCCATGGCCCGAAGCAGTCCTGACTTTCCCATCCCCGGCTCGCCGAGAATGACGATGGGCGTGCCCCACTCGATCAGCCGGGCCTGCGGGACGGTGATCCGTCGACCATCAGCGGCGTCGAAATAGGACAGGTGACGCTCGACATAGACCATCAGGACCCAGGCCCTCCCGTCGGCCCACTCACAACCTAGGGAGCTTCCTGCGCGCACGCTACAGCTTGGGTGCCTAAACGCTTTTCCATTTCGCCGAACCGCGTTCGAGACTCGTCCTACATCGCTGAAAGCACGGTGCCGAGGTGTGAGAACCTCGCTTGATAGAACCGCGCCGCCTTGTCGATCGGCGTCCGGCCGCGACGATTGCGTAGAACCGTAACCTTGGCGCTCTCCAGGGTCGGCTTTCTGGCTACGGGTCAACTTCTGCTCTTGTTGAGGCTTTCGGAAGCCGGCCCTCAACGCCGGCCGCAGAACTCGTGCACGGGCCGGCTTCCGAAACCCTCAACACGTTCTGACGTCGGGCGAATAGCGGAAATCCGACATCCACCCATTGCGGAACCTGGGTGGGTCCGCTGTACCGCAGAAGTTCGGCCGGATCATGGGCCGACATCGTGGGGGCAGCATTTCCTGATCGATGCGGCGAAGGCTTCAGCTGGCGTTAGATAGCCCAGGCACTTTCGCGGCGTGGCGTTCATCCGAGCCGCCAAGGCGCGCAGTTCGGTGTTGCCCTGGGCTGAGATGTCAGCATCAAGCGGCAGGAAGCGCCTCAGCCGGCCGTTGGTGTTCTCGACCGTACCTTTCTGCCAGGGGGCCTGAGGCGCGCAAAAGTATGCGTCCATGCCCAGGTTGGCTTTGAGATCCGGATAGGCTGCGAACTCGGTGCCTCGGTCGAATGTCACCGTGCGGCGCCCGAGGGGAGGGACGTTGGTCAGCTCCTCCGTAAGGCTGGTCATGATAGGCTTCGAATGGCGGCTCGGCTGGACGCGGAGTACAGCGAACCGCGTCTGGCGCTCGACAAGTGCAAGGACGTTGCGCTGCCCATGGGCGCGCTGGAACATCACCAGATCGCACTCCCAATGGCCAAAGGAAGTCCGCTCCCCAATTTCGGCCGGGCGCTTGGCCCATGTGTGCTGAGCGGGAATGAATAGGCCACGAGGACGGCGGGCGTAGCGTTTGCGGCGCTTTCGCCGCCGTGTGGGCAACAGCCTGCAGAGCTCGTAGCTACGGTCGCTGTAGATGAACTGATAGATCGTCTCGTGGCACAGGCGGCGCTGGCCGTTGGAGTCACGTTCCAGGCGACCAGCAATCTGCTCAGGCGACCAGGCGTCCTTCAGCCGGTCGACGACGTAGCCGGCTAAAGCCGCGTCCATGTGAAGCTTGCGGTGCCGCGTGCGACGCCTATCAGCGGCGGCATTAGCACTTTCAGGGAAATAGCCGCGTAGCCAACGGCCATCGTCAAACCAGTTGCGCCTGATCTCGCGATGAATCGTCGAGCGATGCCGTCCAAGTCGCCTAGCTATTTCAGGCACGGAAACCTTGGCCTGCTGTAACTGAAAGATCAGTCGGCGATCAGGCAGAGTTAGGTGATCGTAGCGGTTCCCCACGGGCTTGTTCCTTCTGAAGCCAACCCTCTGAAAACCATGAGATGTTGCACTTCAAAATAGAATCCACCCGCCTACATATATTTGGCGTCTAATGAACATTATCGGCAATGGTAAACGCAATTTACCTTCGAGGTTCCCTCCGACTTGTTCGGACAACCCAGAACCTTTAAATGCTGAACGCGCGTCCCAGACCTTACGCGCTAGCCCCCGATTCCAACGCCCCTCGTCGCGCTGTTTCTCTCCAACCGACCGGCCGGCAATTGTGCGCAGATCGCGGCCCGGGCTTCTACCACCATCGCGAAGCAGATGATCCGCACCAGTTCGGCGAAATAAAATCCGTCGAGTTCCGGGCATTTGACGGTGAACATCAGCCTGATCGCAGCGCGTGAGCCGAAGATGTCGCGGGCTTTGGCGGCAGATGGCGCCTTCAGGACATCCGGCGGCGATGGAAGCGACCCTAGCAGAACGTACGCGGGGCCTGCCCGAGCCTTACCACTTCAAGATCTGAACGCGCCCCAACAAAGCCTATGGAGGGGCGGAAACCTTGGCCGTGCGAGACGTTGGGTGATGAGCGCTGGGTTTGTGGCGCTGGAGCCCGCCATGCGCCTTTTCGATTCCACCCAACCTGACTTTGAGGGCGCGTTCAGCGCCTTTCTCCGCGAACCGCGCGGGGCGCTGGCGGACGTCGAAGCCACCGTGACCGAAATCCTGGCTGCCGTGCGGGGTCAAGGCGTTGAAGCTCTGCTCCGGTTTGGGCGGGACCATGACCAGGTCGATCTCACGGAAGAGGAACTGCGGGTCACGGCCGAGGAAATCGAGGACGGTGTCGTGGCCTGCCCAATCGAAGTCCGTGAAGCGATTGATTTCGCCGCCGCGAGGATTCTCGCCTATCACCGTCGCCAACTACCTGGCGACCTGCGTTTCGAGGACGAGCTAGGCGTCAGCCTTGGATGGCGTTGGAAGCCGATCGTTTCGGTTGGCGTCTATGTGCCTGGCGGACGGGCAGCTTACCCCTCCACGGTTTTGATGAACGTCCTGCCCGCCGTCGTCGCGGGCGTAGGCCGCATTGTTATGACCACGCCGCCGGGGAAGCTCGATCCTGCCGTACTTGCCGCCGCCAGCGCCTGCGGCGTGACCGAGATCTGGCGAATTGGCGGGGCGCAGGCCATCGCGGCGCTTGCCTACGGCGCCGGCGCACTTCTTCCGGTCGACAAAATCGTCGGCCCTGGCAACGCCTATGTTACCGCCGCCAAGCGTCGGGTCTATGGTGATGTCGGCATTGATGGTGTGGCGGGGCCGTCCGAGATCGTGGTGGTCGCCGACGATCGCAACGATCCTGGCTGGATCGGCGCTGACCTGCTCTCCCAGGCCGAACACGACCCCGACGCGCAATGCATCCTGATCACCCCGAGCCACGCGTTCGCCGACGCTGTGCAGGCGGCGATCGCCCACCATTTGGAAATATTGCCGACGGCCGTAACCGCCAAGCGCGCCTTGGCCGCTCACGGTGGCGTGATTATCGCGCCGCTGGATCAGGCGCCTGGCCTCGTCAACCAGATCGCCCCGGAACATCTGGAGTTGGCGGTGGAGGATCCCGAGGTCCTGGCTGGGCAGATCGACCACGCCGGGGCAATCTTCCTGGGTCGCCACACTCCAGAGGCGATCGGCGACTATGTCGCCGGCTCAAATCACGTGCTGCCGACCAATCGGTCGGCGCGTTTCGCGTCCGGCCTGTCGATCTACGACTTCATCAAGCGCACCTCGCTTCTGCGCTGTAGCCCCGAGGCCTTCGTGCGGCTGGCCCGGCCAACCGTTACGCTCACCGATGTTGAAGGCCTAGCTGCGCACTCGCTGTCCGTGACGATTAGGATGGAGTCATAGGCTGGCGCGTCTAGCCGCATCGCATAGATCGGTTGTCCTAACCCCTCCTGGGGATAGGATCTCTCCATGGCCCACGTCGTCCGCTAGATCCACCCCCGAGATCATCAGCCGCCTCAAGCGCGCCGAAGAGCATTTGCGCAAGACGATCGTGATGATCGAGGCGGGCCGCACCTGCCTGGACCTGGCGCAGCAGCTGCACGCTATCGAAAAGGCGGTCGCGGCGGCAAAGAAGACCCTGATCCACGACCATATCGACCACTGTCTGGCTCACGCCGCCGAAGACGAGCCGCGCAATGCCGCCAAGGCGATGGCCGAGCTCAAGCAGATTACCAAGACCTCTGAGGCCCCCATGACCT
Source organism: Caulobacter sp. GSs2 (assembly GCF_058680895.1). Next base: position 190,686 of record NZ_JBZWJL010000002.1, read on the forward strand.
CCCTCGCCGATCTCCTCGCCCAGGGCGCCGGGCACGCCTGGCTGTTCATCCCTTCGTCCCTATTGCGGCGTGGGCGAAACCCTACCCAGGTTTCCCTCCTGGCCTGGCGGTATCAGTTGGTAGAACCCTGAGAGCTTCAAGCGGACCCCAACCGGTTGGGCGGCTCTATTTCGGAAGTACCAGCCGTGGATACCTTCCAGCGGCGCAGTGAGGGCGCCGCTAGCGCGGGCGCCGCTGCCCTTCTTGTAGTCTGACACACTGACGGTCTCTGCTCTGTCGGCGCTCACCGTGTGGCCGTGGAAGTCGAAAAGAAGGTCGCTGGGGTCAGCGAGGCCATCGGCAGCCCAAGAGTAGACCAACGTCTCGCCAGGCTTCATGCGGACTTTGAACTCGAGGGCGTTTTTCCGATCCACGTCTCCCGACGCCGCCAAAGGTATTTCGAACACGTCGGAGCGGAACGGCGCTGCAAATTCCCTGGCTGCAGGCTGGGAGCCAGACGCTTCGACCAACGTCTGTTGCGGCGCCCAGAGGCGCGAGAGACCTGTGAGCTTGCCGATGCCGACCGGGTCGCGATTGTACTCGGCAGGCAGGACGGCGCCGAACACTATGAGGAGCGCTGCGATGAGCGCGCCGCCGATCAGCAGCAACAGCTTTCGCTTGGTCGGTGGATTGGCGATGTGGACCTCAGCCGTGTCCGCCGTCAGCACCCATGAGACAGATTGAGGGTTCCGTTTAGAGGAGGGTTTTGGTCTCGTCGTAGTGACGAAGGAACGAAGATGAGACCAGAACCCTTGGCCGCGAAGGCGACGCCCGGTGAGCGGGTGGTGAAGGATATCCGGCGTGCGACGCGCCGGCATTTCTCGGCGGAAGACAAGATCCGGATCGTGCTGGACGGGCTGCGCGGGGAAGACAGCATCGCTGAGCTCTGCCGCAAGGAAGGCATCGCCCAGAGCCTGTACTACGTGTGGTCCAAGGAGTTCATGGAGGCGGGCAAGCGCCGCCTGGCGGGCGATACAGCCCGGGCCGCGACCACGGACGAGGTCAAGGACCTGCGGCGCGAATCGACGGCCCTGAAAGAGGTGGTGGCCGAACAGGCGCTCGAAATCCGCCTGCTCAAAAAAAGCATGATCGCCGATGGGGGCGACGGGGAATGAGATATCCGGCTTGCGAAAAGATCGAGATCATCCGCCTGGTCGAGCAATCGAGCCTGCCCGTGCGCCGGACGCTCGCGCAGATCGGCGTGCCCCGGGCCACCTTCTATCGCTGGTATGATCTCTACCAGACCGGCGGCCCCGAGGCCCTGGAAGACCGCCCAGGACGCCCCGGCCGAGTGTGGAACCGCATCCCCGAGGATGTTCGCGCCGCGATCCTGGAGATGGCCCTGGAGCACTCGGAGTTGAGCCCGCGGGAGCTGGCGGTGCGCTTCACCGACAGTCAGGGTTACTTCGTCTCGGAAGCCAGTG